>DASXJJ010000151.1:0-14611 GCA_036497465.1 Pseudonocardia sp.
GCGCCCGGCGACGCCCATCGCGCGGGCGCGGTCCGGGTCGCCGAGCAGGTCGACCAGCGCATCGGCCAGCGCGACCCGGTCCCGCCCCGGCACCACGTGACCGGTCCGCCCGCGCTGGACGGTCTCCGGGGCGCCGCCGGAGTCACCGGCCACCACCGGCACCGCCGTGGCCGAGGCCTCCAGCAGCGCGATGCCCAGCCCCTCCACGTCGAGCCCTCGCCCGCGCGTGCGGCACGGCAGCGCGAACACGTCCGGCACCGCGTGGTGCGCGGGCAGCTCGGCCGACGGCACCTGCCCGGTGAGCACCACGTGCTCGGCGACCCCCCGCTCGGCGGCCAACCGGCGCAGCCGCGCGGCGGCCGGCCCACCGCCGACCAGCAACAACGCTGCGCCCGGGATGCGCCGGCGCACCTCGGGCAGCGCGGCGACGAGGCTGTCCTGCCCCTTCCGCGCCACCAGCCGGGACACGCAGCCCACGACCGGCCGGTCGCCCAGCCGGTAGCGGGCGCGCAACTCCGCGCGTGCGGCGGGGTCGGGCCGGAAGCGGGCGATGTCCACGCCCGGCGGCAGGTGCTCCAGCGCCGCGAGCGGACCGAACGCGGCGGCGAACCGTCGGCGGGTGTAGCGGGACACCACGGTGAGCACGTCGGTGTCCCTGCCGATCCGGCGCAACGCCTGGCGCGCCCCCGGCAGCATCGACCAGCCGACCTCGTGACCGTGTGTGCTCGCCACCACCCGGTCGACCCCAGCCGTGCGGCGCAGGTGCGTCCCGAGCAGTGCCAACGGGGCGGCCGCGCCGAACCACACGGCGTCGCAGCCGTGGCGGCGAGCCAGCCCGGAGGCCCGCGCGGCCACCGACGGGACCGGCAGCATCAGCGAGCCGGGATGGCGGTGCACCGGGTAGCCGGCCTCGGCGTCGAAGGCGTCGGCGCCCGGCCAGGCCGGCGCGTAGACGACCAACTCGCCGGCCGGCAACCGCTCCGCGAGGCCGGCCAGGTACCCCTGGATACCCCCGGCCCTCGGCGGGAAGTCGTTGGTCACCAGCAGTGTCGGCATCGCGGGCGAGGCTAGCGGGCCGCGCGGTGGTGACCGGGGTCGGCGTCCGCGGCCGGCGGCCGCCGCCGGCGTCCGGTCAGAGTCGTCGGGCGCTGTGGTACTTCATCCGGGACAGGTCGGAGTACCGGACGACGTCCCCGGTCTGCACGGCGTTGAGCACCTTGCCGTTCCCGACATAGAAGCCCACGTGGCTCACCGGGCTGTAGAAGAAGATCAGGTCGCCGGGGCGCAGGTCGTCCCGGGACACGGGGGTACCGACCTCGGACTGCGCGGCGCTGGAACGCGGCATCGTGATCCCGACCTTCTGGAACGCCCAGTAGACCAGCCCGGAGCAGTCGAAGGACCTCGGACCGGTGGCACCCCACACGTAGGGCGAGTCGAAGCGGGTCAGCGCGGCCTTGAGGGCCAGGGCTCCCCTGCTACCGCCCAGGACCATGCCGACCGGGCCGTCGACACCCTCGGTGCGGACCGCCTTCTGCGCCGGGCTGAGCCGGGCGAGCAGCGCCTCGGCCTGGTCGATGCGATGCTTCGCGGCGACCTTGCGCACGTCGATCTCGCGGAAGGCGTCCCGTGCCTGGACGGCGGCCAGCTCGGCCTGCTGCTGCGCGGCGGTGGCGTCGGCCTGCGCCTGCCGGGAAGCGGCGACCAGCTGCTCGGCGTGCTCCAGCACGGACTTCTGGTCCGCGCTGAAGGTTTCCAGGGTCGTCATCTGGTCGAGGAAGTCGCTCGGCGAGTCGCTGAGCACGAGCGCGTTCAGCGAGTCGAGGGCGCCACCCTGCAGCGCCTCGGTGGCGACCTGGTCGATCTTCGCCCGGAAGGCGTCCTCGGTGGCCCGGGCACGGGCCAGAGCGCGCTGGGCCGGACCGATCGCCGCGCGGGCTCGGGCCGCCTCGTCCTGCCGGGCGTCCAGCTGGTCCTGGGCCGCGTGCCATTGCTCGGTGAGCGCCTCGGCGTCGTGCTGGGCCGCATCGAGCTGCTTCACCGCGTCGGAGGTGTTCGGCGGCGCGGGCGGGTCGGCGTAGGCCGGACCGGTCAGCACGACGCACGTCGCCACCGCGAGCGCGGTGGCGGAGAGTGCACCGACGACGGAGCGCAGGTATCCCCGGGACGCCACGGATCAGGTCTCCTTCCCTGAACCGCCGAAGGACGGCGTCGCGGCCCGGGGGGAGCGGGCGCGGATGCTCGAGGACATCCGGCTCGGCCGGCGCGCGCCGTTTCGGTGGTGACCCGGCGGCGCCGATCGGGGAGCGACTGGCAGACGCCCGCTGAGGTCGGACTGAGATTACGAACCCCGCGCGCGAGAGTCCACTACGACCCCGGGGTAAGTGGCCCGCACGTCAGTGAGACCTCGATCGTCACAAGAGGTAACCGATCGGCGCGGATAAAGCCCCGCCGGCTACCCCACGTCACTGAAACCGTCCGTGCTCCGCGACCCGGGTGACGACCGATCCTGCTCGGTGGCGACCAGCCGCAACCTGGGCACGAGCCCCTGGTCGGCCAGGACGCTCAGGGCCCGGAACTCTGGTGCGTCGAGCTGCACGGAGCGAGCGCCGGACGGCGGATCGGACTCCTCCGACCGCTCGGGCGCGATGCCCGGCATGCCGAGCAGCACACCCACCACGCAGTCGCGGCAGGCGTCCCCGCGCACCGCGCACCGGTCACAGTCGACGATCATTTCGTGCCCTCCTCGGCTCGATCGGAACTGACCAGCGCACGGTAGGACGGCCCCCCGACAAATTCCGGGCGCGCGCAGCCGACGTCTCGCGCACACACCGGCCGCGGCTCGCGCAGGCCCAGCGTGGGTCGCACCGGGCGCCTGCGGGTCGCACAGGTGCAGCGTGGGTCGCACCGGACGACTGCGGGTCGCACAGGTGCAGCGTGGGTCGCACCGGCGGACTACGGGTCGCACAGGACCAGCGTGGGTCGCACCGACGACTGCGGGTCGCACACACCGGCCGCAGGTCGCGCAGGCCCGGCAGGGGCGGTGTCGCCCTCGGCCGGTCTGTGCCGCCCGGCCCCAAGCCCGCGAAGGGTCACGCGGTCACCGAAACGCACGGCCCGACCGGCCCGAGCGGCTCACCCAGACCTGCCGCCGGCCGCACACACCCTGCAGGAGCTGTGCGAGCCGCAGTCGATCCGCGCGGGCACCACCGGGTCTGTGCGAACCGCGACCGGTCGGCACGAGCGGGTCGGCACGAGCACCACCTGGTCCGTGCGAACCGCCGCCGGTCGGCGCGAGCACCACCGGGTCGGTACCTGCCGCACTCCGAGCGAGCGGTCAGCCCCTGGCCAGCCGGCCGACCAGGATCGCGGAGGCCAGCGAATGGGCACCCCGGGCACGAGTCGCATCGGTGACCGCCCGGTCCGAGCTGGCCACCACCACCGGCCGGCCGGGCGGCTCCGCCGACACCAGCTCGACGATCACGTCGTCGGCCGGCACGCCCGGGTCGCTGAACAGCACGCGAACGCCGCGCGGCTGCCGGGTCGGGCCTGCGACCACCGACGCCCCGTCGAACACCACGGTCACCTCGGCGGCGGTGCGCGCGGCGAGCACGCCGAGCGAGCCGAGCAGGCGGGCGCGCTGGTCGAACAGCGGCAGCTCGGGGTACGCGGTCTTGGTCACGTTGTACCCGTCCACCACCAGGTGCACCGAGGGCAGCCGGAGCACCCGGTCCAGCGTGGCCTCGTCCGGAACCCGCCGCCCGGCCCGGCTCGGCGCGCTCGCCCCGGTGACCAGCTCGGCGGGGCGGGGGCCGGCGACGATGCCGTCCGGCCCCATGGCCAGCTCGCCACGCAGCCCGTCCACCGCCCCGGCGAGGGTGTCCATCAGCAGTGCCAGCCGGACCCGGTCGGCCCGGCGGGCCTCGCGGGCCGCGTCACGGGCGCCGGTCGCCTCGTCGGTGGCCCGGGCCGCGCGGGTGCGCTCGGCGACCGCCCGCTCGTGCGCCCGGTCGCGTTCGGCGTGGGCCGAGGCGAGCCGTTCGTCGGCGGTGTCGCGCAGCGCGGCCAGCTCGCGCTCCGCCGCGCCCCGGCCGTCCTCCGCCTCGCGCAGCCGGGAGCCCTGCTCGCGGAACCGCCTGCGCAGCCGGTCCAGCTCGTCGTCGCGGGCGGCGCCGACGTCCCGCAGCGCGGACCGGGCCTCGGTGAGCTCGGCGCGCAGCCGCTCCAGCTCGGCGGTGAGTTTGTCCACCCTGGCCAGGGCGTTGTCCCGCTCGACCCGCATCGCGGCGAGGTCGGCCCGCTCAGCCACCTCGGCGACCAGACCGGCGGCGTCCGGCGCGTCGGCCAGCACGGCGCCGGCGGCCGAGGTCACCGGGTCGGCGTCCGGGCCGGTCAGCTCGTCGGGGTGGGTGCGCTGCCACCAGGCCAGCACCGACGCGCGGAACGCCGCCGAGCAGCGGAGCTCGGCCACCAGCTGGCGGGAGCCGAGCCGGGCGCGCTTGCTCGGGGTGAACCGGGCGAGCCGCCGCAGCCCCGCCGGCACGTCGACCGGTGGCAGCTCGCCGACCGCGGCGGCGGCCAGCTCCGCCATGCGGGCGCGGACCGGCTCCGGCAGCGCGGTCCACTCCTGCTCGGCCATCCGACGAGCGTAGTCCGCCCGGTGACGGCCGGCAGCCACGCTGGTCGCACGCGTCCCTCGATCCCCGGCTCCGCCACCGATCGCGACGCCACCACCGGCCGCCACCACTGGGCGCCGGAGCGACCTCCGCCGCGGACCGGCACCGCCGACCGGCACCGCCACGCCTCGGAACACCGCGCGAGATCGTCAGGGGGGACCCCTACCGTCTGCCAAATGCCACAGCTGTCATTCGACGAGTTCGGGACGCCGCTGCGCGAGGTGAGCTTCGTGGTGCTCGACCTGGAGACCACCGGGGGCAGCTCGGCCGCCGACGCGATCACCGAGGTCGGGGCGGTGAAGGTGCGCGGCGGCGAGCGGCTGAGCGAGCTGGCCACCCTCGTCGACCCGGGCCGGGGCATCCCGCCGTCGGTGGTGGCGCTGACCGGGATCACCCAGGTCATGGTGTCCTCGGCGCCCCGGATCGACATCGTGCTGCCCAGCGTCCTGGAGTTCCTGGCCGGATCGGTGCTGGTGGCGCACAACTCCCCGTTCGACACCGGGTTCCTGCGCGCGGCCTGCGAGCGCCACGGCACCGCGTGGCCCAAGCCGCCGGTGCTGTGCACCGCGCGGCTGGCCCGTGCCGTGCTGACCCGCGAGGAGGCCCCGTCGGTGCGGCTGTCCGCGCTGGCCGAGCTGTTCGGCAGCGCGGTGCGGCCCACCCACCGCGCGCTGGACGACGCGCGGGCCACGGTCGCGGTGCTGCACGGGCTGCTGGAGCGGGTCGGCAACCTGGGCGTGCAGAGCCTGGAGGAGCTGCTGACGCTGGCCGCGAGCCCGGCCGGCAACCGGCCCACCGAGGCGCAGCGGCGCAAGCGCGGGCTTGCCGACCGGCTGCCCAGCTCCCCCGGCGTGTACCTGTTCCGCGGCGCCCGTGACGAGATCCTCTACGTGGGCACCAGCGGCGACCTGCGGCGGCGGGTCCGCTCGTACTTCACCGCCGCCGAGCGCCGCCGCCGGGTGCGCGACATGGTCGGCCTGGCGCAACGGGTGGACGTGGTGGAGTGCGCTCACGCGCTGGAGGCGCAGGTCCGCGAGCTACGGCTGCTCGGTGCGCACCGGCCCCGGTTCAACCGCCGGTCCCGCACGCCGTACCGCGCGTGGTGGCTGGTGCTCACCGACGAGCCGTTCCCCCGGCTGTCCGTGGTGCGCGAGCCCAGGGACGGCGCGTTCGGCCCGTTCCGCTCCCGGGCCGGTGCGGTGGCCGCCATGGAGTCGGTGCAGGACGCGGTGCCGGTACGCCGGTGCACCCAGCGCATCCCGGCGCGGGAGCAGCGCGGGACACCCTGCGCGCTGGCCGAGCTGGGGCACTGCGGCGCGCCGTGCGCTGGCCGGCAGAGCATGGCCGACTACGCGACGTCGGTGACCGAGGTGCTCGACCTGGTCGCCGGGCACTCCGACGCCGGCCTGCGCACCCTGGCCGCCGAGATCGACCGGCTCAGCACCGCGCAGCGCTTCGAGACCGCCGCCACCCGCCGCGACCGGCTGGCCGCCCTGATCGACGCGCTCGGGCGCGCGCAGCGGCTGGGAACCCTGGCCGCCATCCCCGAGCTGGTGGCGGCACGCCCGGACGGCTCCGGCGGCTGGGAGTTCGCGGTGCTGCGGCACGGCAGGCTGGCCTCGGCCGGGCTGGCCAGGCGCGGGGTGCCGCCGATGCTGGTGGTGGAGTCGCTGCGGGCCTCGGCGGAGACGGTGCGTCCCGGTCCCGGCCCGCTGCGCGGCGCGCCCGCCGAGGAGGTCGGCGTGCTGCTGCGCTGGTTGGACCGGCCCGGCACCCGGCTGGTGCACTGCACGGTCCCGTGGGCCGAGCCGGCCTCGGGCGCCGCGCGCTGGCAGCCCTGGCTGGACCGCGCCCGCGCCGCGCCCGTCGGGTACGCCGCCGCCGACTGACGGCACTACGATCGATCCACCCCGCGCCCGCTAAGGAGCCACCGCCGTGATCACCGCGTTCGTCCTGGTCCACGCCGCCGCCGACAGCATCCCGGAGACCGCGCAGGCGATCGCCGACCTCGACGGGGTCGCCGAGGTGTACTCCTGCGCCGGCGACGTCGACCTGATCGCGATGATCAGGGTGCCCGCGCACGACCAGCTCGCCGAGGTGATCGCCGGCCGGCTGAGCAAGGTGCCCGGCGTGCGGCGCACCGACACCCACATCGCGTTCCGCTCGTACTCCCGGCGGGACGTCGAGGAGGGCTTCTCCGTCGGCCAGGACTGATCGAGGGGGTTCACCCGCCGGACCGCTCAACCCAGGGCGGCGCGGACCTGCCCGGCGGTCGCGTCGAGCTCGGCGCGCGGCGGTAGCGACCACCGGGCACTGATCCGGACGGCCCCGTCGCGGGCCACCCGGGGCAGCACGTGCAGGTGCACGTGCTCGACCTCCTGGCCAGCGGCGATCCCGTCGGCCATGAACAGGTTCACCCCGTCGCACGGCAGGCCGCTGCGCCGCACCGCGCCGGCCAGCCGCCTGGCCAGCGCGAACATCGCCCGGCCGGCGGCGTCCGGCAGGTCGGCCAGCCCGTCGGCGTGTGCCCTCGGTACCACCAGCAGGTGGCCGGGGCGGACCGGCTGGATGTCGCAGAAGGCCAGCACGTCGCCCTCGTCGGCGACCACGCTGGCCGGCTGCCGGCCCCCGGCGATCGCGCAGAACACGCACTCGCCGCCCACCCGGGACGGCAGGCCGACCCGGCGGGCCACCTCAGCCGGCCGGCCCGGGCGCGGCCACCTCAGCGCCCCGCCGGCCGCTCGGCCAGCCGGGACGCCGCGTCGGTGAACAGCCCCGGGTCGGCCAGCGGCGGGCCGTGCCCGAAGCACACCAGGCTGGGCCGCAGGTCGGTGAGCTTGGCCAGGCTGCGCCGGTTCATCGGGGTGTCGTGGTCCAGGAAGCCCGGAACGGCCATCACCCTCGGCCGCTTCGCGGTTCCGGCCAGGTTGGTGATCGTGTCGCCGCACAGCAGCACCCGGTCGCGCTCCCGCCAGAACGCCAGCGCCCCCGGGGAGTGGCCAGGCACCTCCAGGACGTCGAACCCGCCGACCTGGTCGCCCTCCTTCAGCCCGCGCTCCACCGGATGCGGCGCGGTGCGGAACAGCCGGGTGAACGCGTTGACCGCCGCGCCGCCGTGGCTGTCCACCCGGCCGGTGGCCATCGCCTCCGCGTCGGCGGCGCCGACGAACAGCGGCACCCCCAGCTCGCGGCACAGCCAGTCGCTGCTGCCGGCGTGGTCGAAGTGCGCGTGGGTCAACGCGTGCGCCCGGACGGTGGCGCCGCGCAGCGAGCGGGCGATGAGCTTGCCGCTCCACCGCAGCCCGCTGTCCAGCACGGTGTCACCCACCAGGTAGGAGTTCATCAGCCGGCCCGGACCGGTGGGCAGGATGAAGAGCCCGTCGGCGAGCTGTTCACGGGTACGCATGCCGCACTTCCTACCGCACCCTGGCCGGCACCGACTCACCCGTCACCCGAACTTGTCGGTGGATACGGCCATGATGGTGGGGTGGACCCGTTGGACGGCTTCTCCCCCGCGACCCGAGACTGGTTCGCCGGGGCGTTCGCCGCGCCCACGGCGGCCCAGGCGGGCGCGTGGGCGGCGGCCCGGGCCGGGCGGCACGCGCTGGTGGTCGCTCCCACCGGCTCCGGCAAGACGCTGGCCGCGTTCCTCTGGGCGCTCGACCGGCTGGCCGCCGAGCCGCCACCGGAGGAGCCGAAGCACCGCTGCCGGGTGCTCTACGTGTCGCCGCTGAAGGCGCTCGCGGTCGATGTGGAGCGCAACCTGCGGTCCCCGCTGGCCGGCATCCGCCAGGCCGCGCACCGGCTCGGCGCCCCGGAGCCACAGATCACCGTGGGGATGCGCACCGGTGACACGGCCGCCGAGGAGCGCCGCCGGTTCGCCCGCACTCCACCGGATGTGCTGGTCACCACCCCGGAGTCGTTGTTCCTGCTGCTCACCTCCGCCGCGCGTGACTCGCTGCGCGGGGTCCGCACGGTCATCGTCGACGAGGTGCACGCGGTGGCCGGCACGAAGCGCGGCGCGCACCTGGCGCTGTCCCTGGAGCGGCTGGACGAGCTGCTGGAGGCTCCGGCCCAGCGCATCGGGCTGTCCGCCACGGTCCGCCCGGTCGACGAGGTCTCCGCCTTCCTCGCCGGCAGCCGCCCGGTGGAGGTGATCAAGCCGGCGCTGGCCAAGACCATCGAGGTGGCCGTCGAGGTCCCGGTGCCCGACCTGTCGGCGCTCGACGTGCGGCCCGACCCGGGAAGCTCCGACGAGGAGGTCCTGGGCTCGGCGGCCGGTGCCGCGCAGCGCCCGTCGATCTGGCCGGCCGTCGAGCGGCGGGTGCTCGACCTGGTGCGCGAGCACCGCTCCACGATCGTGTTCGCCAACTCCCGGCGGCTGGCCGAGCGGCTCACCGCGAAGCTCAACGAGCTGGCCACCGGGGAGGTCGACCTGGAGGCGGGCGAGAGGTTCCCGGCCGAGGCGGTCGGCGAGTCCGGGGTGTCCACCGGCGCGGAGGCCGTCGTGGCCAAGGCACACCACGGCTCGATGTCCCGCGAGCAGCGCACCGCCGTGGAGGAGGAGCTGAAGGCCGGCCGGCTGCCCTGCGTGGTCGCCACGTCCAGCCTGGAGCTGGGTGTCGACATGGGCGCGGTCGACCTGGTGATCCAGGTAGAGGCGCCGCCCAGCGTGGCCTCCGGGCTGCAGCGGGTGGGCCGCGCCGGGCACCAGGTGGGCGCGGTGTCCCGGGGCGTGGTGTTCCCCAAGTTCCGGGGCGACCTGGTGTCCTGCGCGGTGGTCGCGGAGCGGATGGCCGGCGGGCAGATCGAGTCGCTGCGCTACCCGCGCAACCCGCTCGACGTGCTGGCCCAGCACGTGGTGGCGATGGTCGCGCTGGAGCCGTGGTCGGTGAGCGCGGTCGCCGAGCTGGTGCGCCGGGCGGCCCCGTTCGCCTCGCTGCCCGACTCGGCGCTGCACGCGACGCTCGACATGCTGGCCGGGCGCTACCCGAGCGAGGACTTCGGCGAGCTGCGGGCCCGGATCACCTGGGACCGGGTCACCGACGAGCTGCGCGGCCGGCCCGGGGCGCAGCGGCTGGCGGTCACCTCCGGCGGCACCATCCCGGACCGGGGCCTGTTCACCGTGATGACCCCGGGCGGCGCCGACGGGGTGGGCTCCCGGGTGGGTGAGCTCGACGAGGAGATGGTCTACGAGTCCCGGGTGGGCGACACGTTCCTGCTGGGCACCTCGTCCTGGCGGGTCGAGGACATCACCCACGACCGGGTGATCGTCACCCCGGCGCCGGGCGCCCCGGCCCGGATGCCGTTCTGGAAGGGCGACGCGCCGGGCCGGCCGCTGGAGCTGGGCCGGGCGGTCGGCGCATTCGTGCGGGAGATGTCCGGGCTGGGCGCCGAGGCCGCGCGAGCTCGGGCCGGGGCCGCCGGGCTCGACGAGTGGGCCGCCGACAACCTGCTCGCCTACCTCGACGAGCAGCGCGAGGCCACCCGGCACGTGCCCAGCGACCGGGCGATCCTGGTCGAGCGGTTCCGCGACGAGCTGGGCGACTGGCGGCTGGTGGTGCACTCCCCGTTCGGCGCGCAGGTCAACGGGCCGTGGGCGCTGGCGATCGCCGCGCGGCTACGCGAGCGGCGGGGCGTCGAGGTGAGCGCCGCCAGTGCCGACGACGGAATCGTGCTGCGGTTGCCCGACGCGCTGGACGACTCGGGCGCCGAGGTGCTGCCCACGGCCGACGACGTGCTGCTCGACCCCGACGAGGTGGAGCGGATCGTGGTCGCCGAGCTGGGCAACTCGGCGCTGTTCGCCGCCCGCTTCCGGGAGTGCGCGGCGCGCTCCCTGCTGCTGCCCCGGCGCGACCCCCGGAGGCGCACCCCGCTGTGGCAGCAACGCCAGCGCTCGGCGCAGCTGCTCACCGTGGCCAGCCGGTTCGAGCAGTTCCCGGTGTCGCTGGAGGCGATGCGGGAGTGCGTGCAGGACGTGTACGACCTGCCGGGGCTGCGCGAGCTGATGAGCGACGTGGCCGGGCGCACGGTCAAGGTCGTCGAGGTCACCACGCCCTCGCCGTCACCGTTCGCGCGCAGCCTGCTGTTCGGCTACGTCGGGATGTTCCTCTACGAGCTGGACGCACCGCTGGCCGAACGCCGCGCCGCCGCGCTGTCGCTGGACTCCACGCTGCTGGCCGAGCTGCTCGGCTCGGAGGCCATGCGCGAGCTGCTCGACCCCGAGGTGCTCGCCGAGGTGGAGGCCGAGCTGCAGCGGCTGGCGCCGGGCCGGCACGCCCGCGACGCCGAGGGCGCGGCCGACCTGCTGCGATTCCTGGGCGATCTGAGCACCGGGGAGGCCGCCGCCCGCGGGGTGCGTGAGGAGTGGCTCGCCGAGCTGGAGTCCGCGCGGCGGGTGATCCGGGTGCGCATCGCCGGCGACGAACGCTGGCTGGCCATCGAGGACTCCGGCAAGGTGCGCGACGCGCTGGGGGCGGCGCTGCCGGTCGGGGTGCCCGAGGTCTTCACCGAGCCGGTGGCCGACCCGTTGGGCGAGCTGCTGGTCCGGTTCGCCCGTACGCACGGCCCGTTCGAGGCCGCCGAGGTGGCGGTCCGCTTCGGGCTCGGCGTCGCGGTGGTGCGTGGCGTGCTCGACCGGCTGGTCGGCTCCGGGAGGCTGGTGCGCGGTGAGCTGCGGCCGGTGCGCGAGCTGTCCGAGGAGCGGCACCGGGCGGGCGACCCGGAGTACTGCGACGCCGAGGTGCTGCGCCGGCTGCGGCGCGGCTCGCTGGCCCGGCTGCGGGCCGAGGTGGAGCCGGTCGAGCCGGCCGCGCTCGGGCGGTTCCTGCCGGCCTGGCACGGTGTGGGCGCACGAATCCGGAGGGCACCGGGCGCGGACGACGTGCTGTCCGTGGTCGAGCAGCTCGCGGGGGCGCCGATCCCGGCCAGCGCGCTGGAGTCGCTGGTGCTGCCGGCCCGGCTGCCCGGCTACTCCCCCGCGCTGCTCGACGAGCTGACCGCCGCGGGCGAGGTCACCTGGACCGGCTGCGGCAGCCTGCCCGGCGGCGACGGCTGGCTCGCGCTGGCCCCCGCCGACGTGGCCGACCTGCTGTTGCCCGACGTCGAGCCCGAGCCGCCGGACAGCCCGCTGCACGCGGCGCTGCTCGGCGCGCTCGCCGGCGGTGGGGCGCTGTTCTTCCGTCAGCTGGCCGACGCGGTGGGCGCGACGCTGGTCGCCGGCGGGGAGTCCGCGCCAGCCGACGCCGTCCTGGTCACCGCCCTCTGGGACCTGGTGTGGGCCGGGCTGCTCAGCAACGACACGCTCGGCCCGGTACGTGCGCTGACCGCCGGCAAGGGCACGCACCGCCCGAAGCGGTCGGCGCCGCGCGGCCGGTACGCGCGGCTGCGCGCCGGCCGGCCCACGATGCCCTCCCGTTCCGGGCCTCCCACGGTCGGCGGCCGCTGGTCGCTGGCCGCCGAGCGGGAGCCGGCGGCCACCCGCCGCGCGCACGCCCGTGCCGAGGCCTACCTGGAGCGGCACGGCGTGCTCACCCGGGGCGCGCTGGGCACCGAGCGCGTGACCGGCGGCTTCGCCGGGATCTACCGGGTGCTGCGGGCCATGGAGGAGTCCGGGCGGTGCCGGCGCGGCTACGTCGTGGAGGGGCTGGGTGCCGCCCAGTTCGCGGTGCCCGGGGCGATCGACCGGCTGCGCGCCCTCGCCCACGACGACCGGCCCGCCGACGGGAAGCCGGGGTCCGTGGTGCTGGCCGCCGCCGACCCCGCGCAGCCGTGGGGAGCCGCGCTGGGCTGGCCGGCGACCTCGGGCGAGTCCAAGCACCGGCCGGGGCGCAAGGCCGGCGCCCTGGTCGTGCTGGTCGACGGGCTGCCGGTGCTGTACGTGGAGCGCGGTGGCCGCTCGCTGCTCAGCTTCACCGAGGACGACGCGGCGCTGCGGGCGGCGGCGGCCGCGCTGGCCCGGGCGGTCCGCGAGGGTTGGCTCGGGTCGCTGGCGGTGGAGCGGGCCGACGGGGTGGGCTCGCTGGCCAGCCACCTGGCCGAGGTGCTCACCGAAGCGGGGTTCCGGGCCACCCCGAAGGGTCTGCGGCTGCGGGCCTGAGCGCCGGCCGCCCCCCTGGTCGTCCGGAGCCGGCCCGAGCGTCCCCGTCAGCGGCTGTGCGCTTCGCGCTCGGCCACGACCCGTCCCACGATCCCGCCGCTCCGGTCCCGACCGCGTCCGATCCCGGCCGGCTCCGATCCCGACCAGTCCGATCCGGGCCGGAACCAATCCCAGCGGGTCCGATCCCGACCCGACCAGGTGCGCTCCCACCCGGTCCGATCCCGGGTACTCAGCGGCTGATGGGCCGGTGCTCGCCCAGGAACTCACCCACCCGCTCCAGCGCCCGACGGATGTTGTCCTCCGAGTTCGCGTAGGACACCCGCAGGTAGCCCTCGCCGAGCTCGCCGAAGTCCGGGCCGCCGAGCAACGCCACGTTCGCCCGTTCGAGCAGCGCCGAGGCCAGCGGCTTCGCCGCCCAGCCGGTCCCGGTGATGTTCGGGAACGTGTAGAACGCCCCGCCCGGCATCGTGCACGACACCCCCGGCAGCTTGTTCAGCAGCCGGACCGTCGCCCGCCGGCGCTGGTCGAACTCGACGACCATCTCGTCCACCCGGTCCTGCGGTCCGCGCAGCGCGGCGATCCCCGCGTACTGCGCGGGGCCGTTCACGCAGCTCCAGCTGTTGACCGCGAGCCGGCGGAACCGGTCGGTCAGCGTGGTCGGCCAGATCGACCAGCCCAGCCGCCACCCGGTCATCGCATAGGTCTTCGACCAGCCGTTGAGCAGGATCAACCGGTTGCGGATCTCTGGGAAACGCAGCAGCGAGACGTGCTCCGCGCCGTCGTAGGTGATCCGGTCGTAGATCTCGTCGGACAGCACCGCCACCCTCGGGTGCTCCAGCAGCCCGGCCACCAGCCGGTACACCTCGCTGGGCGGGGTCACCCCGGCGGTCGGGTTGGCCGGCGAGTTGAGGATCACCAGGCTGGTCTCCGGGGTGATCAGCGACAGCAGCTCCTCGGCGGAGAACGCGAACCCGTTCTCCTCCCGGATCGGCACCGGAACCGGCCGGGCTCCGGTGAACTCGATCATCGACCGGTAGATCGGGAACCCGGGGTCCGGGTACAGGATGTCCACGCCCGGCTCGCCGAACATCATGATCGCCGCGAACATGGTCACCTTGCCGCCGGGGACGATCATGACCCGGTCCGCCGGGATGGTCACCCCGATGCGCTCCGCGACGTGATCGGCCACCGCCTCGCGCAGCTCCGGGATGCCCGTCGGCTCGGTGTAGCCGTGCTGACCGTCGCGCAGCGCCTTCACCGCCGCCTCGACGATGTGCTCGGGGGTACGGAAGTCCGGCTGCCCGATCCCTAGATTGATCACATCGCGGCCGGACGCCGCCAGCTCAGCCGCGCGGGACAGCACCGCGAACGCGTTCTCCTCACCGAGCCGATCGAAAGCCTCCACCGGACGCACCATCTGCACTCCCCTCGCACCGCTGGCACGATCGTCCACCATGCCCGAGGGCGACACCGTGTTTCTCACCGCGCGCCGGTTGCACGCCGCGCTGGCCGGCCACCGACTGAGCCTCGGCGAGTTGCGCCATCCCCGGCTCATCGAACACGATCTCGCCGGGCGGAGCATCGTCGAAGTCCGCAGCGTCGGCAAGCACCTGTTCGCGCGCTTCGACGACGGCCGGAGTCTGCACAGCCACCTGCGCATGGACGGCAGCTGGCACCTCTACCGCCCGGGCATGGCCTGGCGCCGGGCCGCGCACCACGCGCGGGCGGTGCTCGCCACCGAGGAGCGCACCGCGGTCGGCTTCCGGCTGCACGACCTGGCGCTCCTGCCCACCGCCGACGAGCACAGCCTGGTCGGGCGCCTCGGGCCGGACCTCCTGCA
>DASXJJ010000152.1:0-18042 GCA_036497465.1 Pseudonocardia sp.
TACCCTCACTGCTCTCCCTCGACGAGATCGCCGCCGACCTCACCGTCTCGGTCAACACCGTCAAGAGCCACGTCCGCTCCATCTACACCAAACTCGGCGTCAGCAGCCGCCGCACCGCCGTACTCACCGCCCACGAGAACGGCCTGTTCACAGCGGGCGCGCGCGGCAACTGACCGACTCAGGTGGAGCTGGCCCGGCCGCTCCATCTCGGCTCGATCGACGCCCACTCGCGTTCCCAGCCCGCGCAGTTGCGGGCCAGCGTCCAGCGGGTGACGCCGTGCCACAGCCCGACCAGCAGTATCCCGTCCACGACCAGGCCCAGCAGCGCGCACAGGATCACCAGGAACAGCACGTCGTCGTCGGACAGCTCGGCGGGCACCGGCTGCGCGTTGCGGTCCACCCAGAGCGCGACGGGATCGCCGGCGCGCCGAGGACCGCGCACCTCGCTGACCGCGTCGTGCGGGACGCCGTCGGCGCCGACCCAGTGCACCCGGGCGGGCACCGGGACGCTCGCGCCCCGGCCGTCGGAGTTGGGGATGTAGTCGACGTCCTCGACGACCTGTGCGGTGATCCGGGTGCGTTCCCCGGCCTCGCCCCGGTTCGTGCCGGTCCAGTCCCGGTAGGCCGAGGAGCCGAGCAGGAGGGCGATCAGGATGCTGACGAGGCCGAGGACCAGCAGCAACCACACCACGACGCCTTCGACCCAGTCGGTCCATCGGGAGGGAAGCCGCCGCCCGGGGTCGCGGTGTGGCTGTCGGTCAGGTCCCACCGCGCTCATCCCCCTCGGCGGCCGGGCGACGGCTCACCGGCGCGGGCTGGTCGTCCGCGTCCGGAACCGTGCGCGGACCGGGGCGGTCCCGGTATCGCCGGTACCAGCCAGCCAGACGCCCCCGCGCCGGCCATCACCCCTTCCGGATGAGGTCGTGGCCCGCCGTCCGCACGACGACCGACCCGGCCGCCGACGAGTTGGGCCCGGGCGAGGCGGCTCAGTCCGGCAGCCGCTGGAAGGACACCAGCTCGAGGCCCAGCGTGCGGCACAGTGCCAGCAGCTCGCTGAGCTGCTCCTCGTCCGCGATGTTGCCGTAGATGATCGTCTCCGGCGGCACGGCGTGGATCTCCATACCGGGGAACACGTTGCGCGCCAGCTCCGACAGGCGCCCGGTCACCCGGAACTCGTAACGCACGCCCACCATCCCCGACCGCCCTTCCGACAGATCTCCGGGTAGGGCCTCGCCGTACGGCCCGAGCCACCGACCCGGTGTGCGGCACACCCCGTGACGATCCGACCGGGGTGACGGTCGCGCAGGCGCGCGGGCGGCGACATCGCCTGTGCCGGGTGGTTGCCCGGTCCCGGCGGTGTCCCGCCGCGCGGCGGGTCAGCTCCTCGCGTGGCCGGCGGCCCTCGCCGACCGGGTCCCACGCTTCGGCGGGTCCGGCTCGGCCGGCGCCTCCTCGTGCCGCGTCGACCATTTCAGCTCCACCTCCAGCTCGATCTCGTCGCCGTCGATCTCCACCTCGACCTCACACCGGACGTGGTCGGGGACGTGCAGCGTGAGGACGCTCGCGCCCAGCGCCACCTCCGCCCGACCGCCCTCGGACAGCGCCGAGGCGAGCGCGGCCAACCGGTCGGCGGCCTCGTGCCGGGACATGGTTTCCACGCGCTTGAGCTCGACATCCGACACCAGACGCTCCGTTCGCTCGAGTCCGGCCGGCGCTCGCCGGCCACCCGGCAGGACACCGGGTCCCCAGGCTGGTCGGATCGGCGCGCCCGGGCGCCATCCCGAGCGGGTGAGCCGGCCGGTGCGGGCCCCCCGAGCCCGCGGCAACCCTGCCGGCGCACGCTCGTTGAGCCGGTGTGAGCCTCGACAGCCATCGAGCACGGCCATGACGACCCCGGTGCGGGAAATCCCGTCGGCGCCCTCGCGGGTGGCTGACGCGGTGACCGGGGCCGGCCTGCGCGAGCAGCTGCGCTGGTTCGGCACGCTCTGGGTGATGGCGCTGGCCTTCCACTACTCGGACAGCCAGCCGCTGGGCGTCTTCCCGGTCCTGGTGTTCGGGCTGCCCGCCCTGCTGTTCCCGTCCTCCGCGGCGGCCTTCGGGCTGGCGCTGGTGACCGGCGCCGTCGTGGCGGCGCTCAACCTGCCCTCGGCGTCGAACCACCTGGCGCTGAGCCTGCTCATCGCGCTGGCGTTCGGCGGCGCCGCGCTGGGGGTGTGGCTGACCCGCGCCCGGTCCGGCGCACCGCGGCCGTTCGTCGAGCGCTGGCTGGAGTGCGCCCGCGGCCCGGCCGGCCTGGTCCTGCTCGTGGTCTACCTGTTCACCGTCCTCGACAAGCTCAACACGGCGTTCTTCGACCCCGCCGTGTCCTGCGCCGGTTCCCTGCTCAGCCAGCTCATCGGGCTGAACGGTCTGGGCTGGGTCACCCTGAACCCGGTGGTCGTGCAGGCCTCCTCGGTCGGCACGGTCCTGGTCGAGGCCACCATCCTGGTGTGCCTGGCGGTGCCGGGGCTGCGGTGCTGGGGTGTGCTGCTCGGGGTGGGTCTGCACTCGGTGCTGGCCATGGCCTCGTTCTACGACTTCGCCACGATCGTCTTCGCCCTGTACGTGCTGTTGGTCCCGGCGGAGGTTTTCGACGCCCTCGCGCCTCGCTCGCCCGCCCGGCGCCGGCTGTCGTTGATCGGTTTCGCCGCGCACGTCCTGCTGAGCCTCGCGGCCGGCCTGGCCGGTGAGTCCCACTCGGCCAGCAGCCCGATCGGGCTGACCTGGCACACCCTGCTGGTCGCCACCTGGTTCGTGGCGGTGGGACCGTACCTGCTGCCGCTGGTCCGGGGCTGCCTCGCCGCCCGGGCCTGCGGTATCCGCTGGCCGGGGTGGCGGCTGCGCCCCTCGGTGCTGCTGCTCGTCCCGCTGCTGGCGTTCACCAACGGGACGGCCCCCTACCTGGGACTGAAGACGGTCGCGAGCTACTCGATGTTCAGCAACCTGCACACCGAGCGCGGCGCGACCAACCACCTGCTGCCGGGCCTCACCGCGCTCGAGGTGGTCCCCTACCAGCGCGACACGGTCACGGTCACCGCGATCCGGTTCCCCGACCACCGGGTCCGGCTGGACCCGCTGGACACCGCTCTGGGCGGCATGACCTTCCTCGGTCGCCAGTCCCGGTGGACCTCGGAGAAGCCACCGGTGCTGGTCCCGTACCTGGAGCTGCGGCGGACGGTGCGGATGTGGCGGGACGCGGGTGTCGGCGGGGTCCGCCTGGCCTACGTGCACGACGGGGTGGCCCGCACGGTGCCGGATGCGACCGCCGACCCCGAGCTCTCGGCTCCCCTGCCGTGGTGGCAACGTCACCTGACGGCGTTCCGGGCGATCGACTCCGGCTCGGGGCCGGACCGCTGCCGCTGGTAGCGCGGCCGGCCACCGGGCCCGACCACCCGCACGGGCACTCGTAATAGCAGTCACGTTTGACTGTTTCCCCAGGGGGTTACTCCTGACCCGGAAGCCACGACGCCCGAATGTCGGGCGGGCACTTCCGAAGGAGGAACACACTGATGGGGTTAATGGACAAGGCCCTCGAGCAGATCGACGAAGCTCTCGGCCTCGGAAAGAACCGCATTGGCAGGACAGCGGGCGACCGAGGACCCAGGACCGCCGCCGACCGGGAGCGCTCCCGAGGGACAGGCAGGGACGCCCGGGACACCCAGGAGCAGCCGACGCGGGCCGGTCGCTGATGGCGACCCGGATCCGCCCGTAGCCTTCGTCCGAGGACCGGACCACCCGCGAGGCCCCCGCTCACCAGATGGGCGGGGGCCTCCGGTGTGTTCGGGCTCCCGATGTGCACCGCCGGACCTGACGTTCGACCCCGAACACGGCCTAGGGTGGTGCGTGACCACATCATCTCGGATCCGCGTGTTCATCACCGACGGCCCGCGCGGCGGCGAGTGGGCCGCGATCGCCGCTGACGCCGACGGGACAGCCCCGTCGGAGATCGTGCTCACCGATCCGCTGGTGGGCCGGGACCGGGTCGAGCAGTCCCCGGGCTCCGGCCGCGTGCCGAGCGGGTCGAGCGCGTACGCGCGGATCGGGCACGACCCGCCGACCTACCGGTTCACGCCGCCCGGTGGGCCGTCCTGACACCGACCTGACACCGACCTGACACCGTCATGACATCCCGGTCCCCGATGCGCCGCCGGTGTTGATGTCGCTCCACCGCACCCGGTTCTCGCCCGGATGGCGGTAGCCGTCGGCGCAGGCGGACTACTACGACTAGTGATCTGCCGCTCCGGACCCCGGCGGGTTGGTGCGGCGGCCGCTCGCGCCGACCCCGCACGACCGCCACAGGGGAGTGGACGTCGATGGGTCTCAGGACGCACGCACGACAGGAGCAGGCACCGGAGGCCGGCCCGTGGCCTCCGCGCCAGCGGGTCGCACCCGCCGGCGACACCGCTCTGGTGGGGTTCAGCACCTGGCTCGCCCGGTCGCGGCTGCCGGCCGAACCCGCCCCCGGCTACCGGCTGGCGATCGAACGCTTCCTGCGCTGGTGCGACAGCGAGGGGCGGCATCTCGCCGAGCATCGCCGACCGTGGGTCTACTGCCGGTGGCTGCAGCGCACCGGCGCGAGCGAGTCCGGGCTGGCCACGGCACGGACGGCGCTGTTCCTGTTCGACCGGTACAGCGTGCTCGGCGGCGGGTGGGACGCGCCGGACCCCGCCCCGGCGACGCCGGCCCGGCACCGCCTCCCCTGACGACGCGCCTCGGCTACGGGGTCACGATCGCGAAGTCGGGATCGGGGCTCTCGGTCAGCGAGATCAGCCGGGACAGCACACCGGGGTCGCCGGCGAGGTCGATGTCGTCGTGCTTGCCCACGGTGAGCAGCCGCAGCAGCTGGGGCCTGGTCAACGTGACGGTCAGGTCCGCCTCGCGGATCACGGTGGCCGGATGGTGGATGAGCGCGCCGTTGCTCAGCTCCATGCGGTAGTACTCGCCGGTGTCGGTGAACCGCCAGTCGATCGACAGCCGCTCGCTCCACGCCCTCGGGCCCACGATCCGGATGGCCAGCGAGTCGAACAGCTGGGTGATGGTCAGCGCCGGCGCGAGCCCGGAGCTGGTGAGCTCGGTGTGCTCGATCGTGCCGCTGCGCAGCTCACGGGCGCCGGTCAGGTAGCTGTTGCGCCAGGTCGCGTTCTCCGCCCCGTGGCCCAGCTGCTCCAGGACCGACGCGAGCAGCTCCCTGGCCCCCCGGTGCTCCGGGTCGGCGAACACCGCGTGGCTGGCCAGCTCCGCGGCGAACCTCGGGTCGCCCTCGTCGAGGAACTGCCCGGCCCGCGCGACGGTGGCGTCGACCCCGCCGAGCGCGCGCACGTAGCGCGCCCCGGCGGCTTCCGGGGGGTGCTGCCACAGGTGGGCCGGGTTCCCGTCGAACCAGCCGAGGTAGCGCTGGTAGACCGCCTTGAGGTTGTGGTTGACCGAGCCGTAGTAGCCGTGGGTGTGCCAGGCGCGGTCCAGCTCGGGCGGCATCTCGATCATCTCGGCGATCTCGGCGGCCACGTACCCCTGGTTGATCAGCCGCAGCGCCTGGTCGTGCAGGTAGGCATACATGTCCCGCTGCTGGGTCAGGTACGCCACGATCTCGTCGGTGCCCCAGGTCGGCCAATGGTGGGACGCGAACGCCACGTCGGACCGCCGCCCGAACAGCTCCACGGCCTCGGCCAGGTAGCGCGACCAGATCCGGGGGTCCCGGACCTGCGCCCCGCGCAGGGTCAGCAGGTTGTGCAGGTTGTGCGTGGCGTTCTCCGCCAGGCACAGGGCGCGCCGGTGCGGGAGGTAGAAGTTCATCTCGGCGGGGCACTCGGTGCCCGGGGTCAGCTGGAAGACCATGCCGACCCCGTCGAGGTCCTCCTCCTGCCCGGTGTGGGTGATCTCCAGGGTCGGCGCGATCAGGCCGGGCGTGCCGGTGGACCCGCCCGCGCCGAGCCCCACGCCGAGGGTGCCGGTCGGACTGTGCGGCAGGCTGATCCCGGCGTAGTAGTAGCTGCGCCGGAGCATCGCCGTCCCGGCGTAGACGTTCTCCGACACCGCGTGCTCGAGGAAGTGTTCCGGCGCGAGGATCGGGACATCGGTGTCGGCGTCGACCACGCCCAGCACGCCGCCGAAGTGGTCCAGGTGCGCGTGGGTGTAGATCACCGCCGAGACGGCCCGGTCGCCGCGGTGCCGCCGGTAGAGCCCCAGCGCGGCCGCCGCGACCTCCTCGGAGATCAGCGGGTCGATCACGATCACGCCCCGGTCACCCTCGACCAGCGTCATGTTGGACATGTCGAAGCCGCGGACCTGGTAGATGCCGTCGGTGACCTCGTAGAGGCCGTGCTTGGCGGTCAGCTGGGCCTGGCGCCACAGGCTGGGGTTCACGGTGTCCGGGCACTCGGCGCCGAGGAAGCCCCACGCGTCCATGTCCCACACCACGCGCCCGTCCTCGGCCGTGACGACCATCGGCTCCAGCGTGCCGATCAGCCCGCGGTCGGCATGGACGAAGTCCCGCCGGTCCGCGAGGTCACCCGTGACGAGCTCACCCTCTGCCGCCATCTCGGCCGCTCCTCCTCCGTGGTCGACGACGCGCGGTCAGTGCGCGAGGATGCGCGCCTTCTGGTGGCTGAACTCCTCGTCGGTCAGGACCCCCGCGGTTCGCGCGTCACCGAGGCGCATCAGCAGGTCGAGCTTGCTGTCCAGCGCCGCGACCCCCTCCGGCGTCATCGTCGTCCCGGCCGGCGCGTCCACCACCGGCGGCGGCGCCGGGGTGGTCGCCTCGTCCGGCCCGTTCGTGCCGCCCGCTCCGGCCGGGACCGCGACCGCCGGCACCGGGACGGCCGGCACCGGGGCGGCCGGCACCGGGACCGCTGGGACGAGCACGGGCGGGATCGACGCCGGCACCGGAGCGCCGTTGCCCCCGGCCGCCGCACCGTTCGCGATCACCGGTGGCGGGGTCGCATCCGGATCGGCGAGGGGCTCCGACCGTGCACCGACGGCCAGCACCAGCTCGATGAGCCCGAGGTACAGGGCGACGACCGCCCCGACCCAGATCAGCACCGACAACGTCGGCGCGGACCACAGCAGCAGGACCACGGCCCCGGCGGCGATCCCCACCCACCGGGCCGGCCCGAGGTTGCGCCGCAGGAACGCGGCGAGGCGCGCGAGACGCTCCGGGAGGTCCAGCCCGGCGACGAACGTCCGGGTGCCCTCCGCGACTCGCGCCGGCCAGGACGGGGTCGGCTCCCCGGCCACCGGTGGTGCCCCATCCGGGGTGGACGCGGCGGCCGCGCGGCGCTCGGAGCGGCGGGTGGCCTGGGCGCCGACGGCCCGGAAGCCGCGCCGGACCGAGGGGACGATCCCGATCCGACCCCAGAGCAGCGTGCCGACGACGACCACCGCCGTGCCCGCGACCAGCCAGAGGGTCCAGGAGCGCAGGCTCGCGGTGATCCCCTGGTAGATCGCGTCGGCCGCCGCGACGTTGGCCGGCTTGAGCTGGCCGAGCAGGACGCCGCGCAGCAGCGCCAGGGACAGCACCGACAGCAGCGCGATCACCCCGGTCGTGACCGCCCACGCCCGCAGGGTCCGGGACCGCCGCCGGGACAGCACCAGCGCCCAGACCAGCAGCGCGAGCCCGATCAACCCGGCCCACAGCCACAGCGTCTTGAGCAGGTCGATCGCCGTGTAGAGGCGGGGCGCCTGCTGCTTGGTGAGCACCGTGATGCCGACGTTGTTCGGTATCAGGTCGAGGGCCTGCCCGGCCAGTCCGGTCTTGTCCTGCGCGGGCAGGCGCGCCTTGGCCTGGCCCAGGGTGAACTCGACCGTCTGGCCGTTGAGCAGCTGCGTCTGCGCGCTGCGCAGGGCCGCCGCGGTCAACGTCTCGAACCGGGGCGCGCTCAGGATCGTCCGCACCCCCGTGCCCAGCAGCGACCTCGCCCCGTCCTCGATCGTGGGCCGCAGTACCTGCAGCCGGGGCGGCAGGACGGCCATCGCCTCGTTGACCGCCAGCTGGGCGTCGGGGGTGGCCATGACCGTGTCGACGACCTGGGACTCGATCCGGGACGACACGGCCGGGTCGGCGAGTATCTTCTGCGCGCCCGCGACGAACACATCGGTGTTCACGATGTGCCGGCGCGACCACAGGGACGTGCTGGCCAGCAGCACCATGACCGCGCTGATCAGGACCAGCAGGCCGACGAAGGCACGACGCACGGCTGACACCTCCCGGAGCCCCCTCGGTCCCCGTGCGGGTGAGGCCCCGCCATCGTCGCGTCGGGCCGCCTCCGCCACCCCACCCGCGACGGGTGAGCCAGGCCGGACCGCCTCACAACGAGACCGCCGAGGCCCGTGCGGGCCGTCCGTCGTGTGGTTACCTGCGTGGTTGTGCCCCCGCGCGACGACGAACCCGACTACCGGTTCACGCTGGCCAACGAGCGGACCTTCCTGGCCTGGATCCGCACCGCACTGGCGTTGCTGGCCGGCGGCGCGGCGGTCACCCAGCTGTTGCCCGGGCTGGGGCCGCAGCCACTGCGCTACCTGCTCGGCCTGGGCCTGATCGGCCTGGCGTTCGTCCTCGCCGCGACGAGCTACCGCCGGTGGCTGGATGTGGACAGGGCGATCCGCGAGGGGCGGCCGCTGCCCAGGCACTTCGCGCCGCTGCTCCTGACGGGCGTGGTGAGCTGCGCGATCCTGCTCACCTTCGTGCTGGTCGTCCTCGGTTAGCCGGGTCGCCCGGGAGCGTCGTCCGGTGGCCGGGCGGCGGGGCCCGGGCTCAGGAGGCGATCCGGGTCCGGTTGCGCCGGGGCTGGTCGCTGAGGATCTTCCCGTCGCGGAGCCTGACGGTCCGCCGGGCGAACGCGGCGATGTCCTCCTCGTGGGTGATCAGCACTACCGTCCGGCCGTCGTCGTTGAGCCCGGACAGCAGCTTCATGATCTCCAGGCTGGCCGCCGAGTCGAGGTTTCCGGTCGGCTCGTCGGCCAGCAGTATCGCCGGATCCGTCACCAGCGCCCTGGCGATGGCCACCCGCTGCTGCTGGCCGCCGGACAGCTCGTTGGGCAGGTGCCGCTGCCGATCCCCGAGCCCGACGATGTCGAGCGCGCGCCCGGCCCGGGCCGAGCGGTCCTTTATCCCGCCGGCGTAGACCAGCGGAAGCTCCACATTGCGGATCGCGCTGGTGCGGGGAATGAGATTGTACGACTGGAACACGAATCCGATCTTGCGATTACGAATCGCGGCCAGCTCGTTGTCGCTGCGCTGGGCCACGTCGATCCCGTCGAGGTGGTACGAGCCATCGGTGGGGGCGTCCAGGCAGCCCAGGATGTTCATCATGGTGCTCTTGCCCGACCCGGAGGCGCCCATGATCGCAACCATCTCACCCGCGGCGATGTCCAGATCGACGTTGTCCAGCGCGCGGACCTCGTTCTCGCCCATCAGGTAGATCTTGGTCACGCCCGCGAGCCTGATCATGGGGGAAACCGAGTTCATGTCGGCGATCCTCTCGACCGGCAGCGGTGGCCGATATCAGTGACAGTACGCCCCCGGGCTATTCCGCCGTCGGTTTCAACGGACCGGTTCCCGGCCGTTCTGGGAGTACGGAAGCCCGCGGTTCCCGGCGCGGTGATGCGCGGCCGGCGGGGGCCGGCGTGGTGGTGGCGAGGAAGTCCAGCAGCGTGTCGGCGAAGCGGTGCGGGTGCGATGCGTGCGGGAAGTGGCCGGCGTCCTCGAAGAGCTCCAGTCGACTGTGCGGCAGGGCTCCGTGCGCGGCGACGGTGTGCCGGGTGGGGATGAAGCGGTCGTCGCCGCCGCCGACGAGCAACACCGGAACGCCGGCCAGGAGGTGGAACCGGTCGGTGGCGGCCAGCCGCTGCCCCGACCAGTCGAGCACGCCGCGGATGGTCAGCACGAACGCGTCCCGCGCGCCGGGGTCGCCCAGGGAGGTCAGCGAGCGGGCGAGCTCGTCGATGTCGATGCCGGGTGCCGCGTGGCCCGCGCGGCAGGCCTGGCGCGCCAGCCGGCCGAGCCAGCCCGGGGTGACCGCGGTGACCGTCCGCAGCACGGTCGTCGTACCGGGCAGGCTGGCCGCGCGCAGTGCGATGTTGACCTCCGGGCCGAGGCCACCGCTGGACTCCAGGACCAGGCGCTCGGCCAACTCGGGGAACTGGTAGGCGAACTGCAGGCCCACCCCGCCGCCGTAGGAGTGCCCGACCACCGTGATCCGCCCCAGGTCCAGCTCCAGGAGCAGGTCGCGCAGCCCGCAGGCGTAGGCGCCGAGCGAGTAGTCGCCCCGGTGCGGCTTGTCCGACCGCCCGTGGCCGAGCAGGTCGGGCGCGACCGCGTGCACCCGGTGGCCGAGCAGCGGCAGCACCGGGCGCCAGGTGTCGGAGCTGCCGGCGATCCCGTGCAGCAGCACCACGACCGGTCCGCCGCTGGTGGCGCCCGTCTCCAGGAAACTGATCCGCTGCCCGTGCAGCAGGACCTCCCGGCGGTCGACCGGTGCCTCCTGGACACCGGGCAGGCCGCTCAGGAGCCGCACGGCTACCGCATCTCCTCGGTGAACACCGTGCGCCGGGCCACCACGTCACGGGCGACGTCGATCAGCGGCCGCTGCTGCACAAACGCGTGCGCCCGGAGCCTGGCCAGTGCCTCGGCCGGGGTGATCGCGAGCTGTTCCAGGACCATGCCGGTGGCCTGGTGGATCTCCGAACGGCCGCCCGGCGCGGGGCTGTTCCGCCACAGCGGAGCCTCGCCGAGGTTCTCCCGGTTGCCCGGGTCGGTGCGCAGATCCAGCAGGCGGAACGCCGCGAGGTCCGCCGCGCTCAGCGCGTCGGCCCACTGCGCCGGGCTCAACCCGCCGGGGGTCGACCGGTAGAGGTCGAGCACCCCGAGGTTGGTCACGCCCCACTGGAGCGGCAGCGCGAACAGGGCACGCGCGTCGGTCTGCTCGGCGACCGCGGCGGCGAAGATCGGCCAGCGCGCCACCTCGGTGCCCTCGCGCAGGTCCGGCACCCGCACCGGTGAGCCGGTCGCCGCGGCCTGCATGCAGGCCCCCTCACCCAAGCTGAACTGCAGGTCCTCCAACCGCTGGGCGGTGGCGTCGCTGGCCCACAGGGTCGCCCGCGCCGGGCTGCCGGTCAGTACCGAGATCCCCGCGCCGCCGACGTCCAGGCCCGCGACGCAGGCGCGGCACACCTGCTCCGCCAGCGCACGACCGTCGGATCCTCCCGGAGCGACGCCCAGCAACGCCCGGGTCACCGCGCCGGCCTCAGGCATCGCACACGCACCCGGCGGGGAGGTGTCGCCTCGGTGGCACCCAGAGATTCATCATCTTCCTCCTAGCGGGTCGTGCCACCGACCGCGGCCGACGTCCCGCAGGTACCGCATGACCTGCGTGCGGGAGCCGCCCAGGGTCGATTCGTGGTAGGTCAGGCCCCGGCTGGCGCAGAAGGCCCGGACGAGCGGAGCGGCGCGGCGCAGGGTGGGACTGGGCATCCGGGGGAACAGGTGGTGCTCGATCTGGTAGTTCAGGCCACCCATGGTCAGCTCGAGCCACGGGCCACCTCGGATGTTGCGCGAGGTGAGCACCTGGCGGCGCAGGAAGTCCAGCTCCTCGCCCGGCTGCACCAGGGGCATGCCCTTGTGGCTGGGTGCGAAGGCGCAGCCCAGGTAGACCCCGAGCAGGCCCTGGTGCACCGCGACGAACGCCACCGCGTGACCGGGCGGCAGGACCAGGAACACCGCGGCCAGGTAGCCGCCGACGTGCACGGTCAGCAGCACGGACTCGCGCCACCAGGCGGGGCTGCGCAGGTTCCGGCGTTCACCCAGCAGCGCGACGATGCCGGAGATGTGCAGGTTGAGGCCCTCCAACAGCAGCATCGGGAAGAACAGGCCGGCCTGGTGTCGCGCGATCCAGCGACCGAGGCCGTGGCGGGCGGCCACCTGGGCGGGGGTGAACGCGACCCCGGCGCCGGTGATGTCCGGGTCGCTGCCCACCTGGTTGGGGTGGGCGTGGTGGCGGTTGTGCTTGTCGACCCACCAGTCGTAGCTCAGCCCGATCATCAGGTTCGCCAGCACCAGGCCGAGCAGGTCGTTGGCCCGGCGGGTGGTGAACACCGCCTGGTGCCCGGCGTCGTGCCCCAGGAAGCCGATCTGGGCGAAGACCACCGCGAGCCAGCCGGCGACGGCGAGCTCCCACCAGGACGTGCCCAGCAGCGCGAACGCCACCCACCCCGCACCCCACAACCCGACCAGCAGCCCGAGCCGCGCACCGTAGTAGCCGCGCCGCCGGGCCAGCAGGCCGGCCGCGCGCACCCGCCGGGCGAGCTGGGCGTAGTCGCTGGCGCGGCGCCCGGACAGTGGCGTACCGACCGGGGCGGCCGCCGCGCGATCACCACCCGCGGCCGCCGAAGCGGCGCCGTCGGCCTCCATCACGACGCCCGACGAGGCGGCTCGCCCGGCGGCCGCGCGACCGGGACGGCGAACACCACGACCTTCGGCAGGTGCGGACGGTCCAGCACACGGAGCGGCATGAGGTGGACGTCTCCTTGGACGCGACTCGTCGAGCGCGATGAGGTTCAGGAGCGTCAGGGACTGGGGCGCCGCCGGCGGTTACTTCTCGGCCGGGCACCGAACGGACGCGCTGGGCGTAGCTCGGGCCGGTGGGACGGGCGATGGTGCCGTACTGGCCTGTCGGGCCTGGTCAAGTACAACACCGTTGCGATCCGGCCACAAGGTCGACCCGTTGCGGTCCGGCCACGGTTCCCCGCGCCGACCGCGCGAGGTTCCGGGGCCGCCGCCCGAGGTTCCGCGGCTACCGCGCGAGGTGGGGCTACCGCGCGGGGTGGGGCAGACCGCGCAGCAGCCGTTCGTGCACCTCGACGGCGCGCACGGTGGGCAGGCTCGCCGCGTCGGATCCCGCCGCACGGGCCACCCGCGAGGGGACCCGGCCGAGGATCATGGTCTCCACGCCCACGCCGCCGCGATGATCGACGCGCTCCCGGAAGCGGACGATCGCGCCGGGGGGAGCCGAACCCGGCACGTGCTCGCTGTGGCGCAGCCAGGTCGGGGTCCGGTCGTGGTGGACGCACCAGGATGGGCACGGCGCGGTGGGATGCGGGCGCGGCGGGGTGACGGGCATCGGTGCCCTCCAGTCGAGGTTTGTCCGCCAGTGTCGTCCTTTTCCCGGCGCCGCGGGGATCACGCACCCGAGGGGACCCCCGGGCGCCGACGGAGCGCGTAGGCTGAGGGTGCTGGCTCCAGAGTGCCTCTCCGACGTACCGGGCCAGTGGTTCGCAGCCCTTGCCGGCCTCGGCCGGCGAAGTCAGGTCGTTCGATATGACCGTAGAAGTCGATGGCCGGTCGACAGAGGCCGCCCCGACCGACGACAGCCCGCCGGAGCGCGCGTGCGAGGCGTGCGGGCACGACGTCTCCGCGCACGACGCGACCTCGGGCCGGTTCTGCCGGGCCACCGTCGATCGGGAGCTGGACCGCGGCTGCATCTGCCCCTCGGACGAGGCGGCCACGACCGCCGCGTCACGCCAGGCCGGGCGGGGTGGGGCGCCGATGTACGGGCGGGGCCGATTCAGCGGGAAGTGACCTGCCATGGCGACCGCCCGGGTGCGCGTCCAGCGCACCGGCCCCGCTGATGTCCGGGGCCTGACCAGCGGCTCGGGCACCGGGAGCGCCGGCTCGCCCACCGTCGAGGTGCCGGAGGCCGGTGCCCCGTCACGGTCTGACGAGCAGCGCTGGGAGACCGACGGCGGCCGGGTGAACGCAGCGGTGCGCGAACCCGCCTAGACCCCGCACCGCCCCGTCGGACAGCCGCCCGCGGCCACCGCCCGGGAGAGCCCGGGCCATTCCACGTCCATCGCGCGCCACCGCGCGGTGGACGTTTCTTTCTCGTCTGTTCGCGCACCCGAATCGAGGACTCCTCATGAACATCACCGTTACCGTCATCATCGTCGTCGTCAGCGTCATCATCGTTCTGGCGTTGTTGGCGGCAGGCGGGGTGCGGCTGGTGCAGCAGTACGAGAAGGGCGTCGTGCTGCGCTTCGGCCGGCTGCTTCCCACGATCCGGGGGCCCGGGCTGCAGCTGATGGTGCCCTTCGTGGACCGGATGACGAAGGTGTCGATGCAGACCGTCGTCCTCGATGTGCCGGCGCAGGGCGCGATCACCAGGGACAACGTCACCCTGACCGTCGACGCCGTCGTGTACTTCCGCGTCGTGGACCCGGTCAAGGCCGTGGTGAACGTGGAGAACTACCTGTGGGCGGTCTCCCAGGTCGCGCAGACCTCGATGCGCTCGGTGATCGGCCGCGCCGACCTGGACACGCTGTTGTCCGACCGCGACCAGATCAACACCGAGCTGCAGGCCGTGATCGACGGACCCACCGAGGGTCCCTGGGGGCTGCGCATCGAGCGGGTCGAGATCAAGGACGTCTCCCTGCCCGAGGGGATGAAACGCTCGATGTCGCGCCAGGCCGAGGCCGAGCGGGAACGCCGCGCGCGGGTGATCAGCGCCGATGGCGAGTTCCAGGCCTCGGCGAAGCTGGCCCAGGCCGCCGCCGCCATGGCCGACACCCCCGGTGCACTGCAGCTTCGGCTCCTGCAGACCGTGGTGGACGTCGCCGCGGAGAAGAACAGCACCCTGGTGATGCCCTTCCCGGTCGAGTTGCTGCGGTTCTTCGACAACGCCGCCGGCCCGGGACAGAAGTCCGGCGCGGCGCGGGCACCGGCCGACATCGCCAACGGGCACCGCGAGGACCGACCGGTGTTCACCGCACCGCACATCGCGCCGCACCTGCCGTGATGTCCTAATCCGCAATATCCGTCACCACCGGAGCGCGAGAAGATTCATTTCCTGATTCCCGCTGCCCGGGACCACGCCGAGGTATGCTCATTCCACTGGCAACATTTCGAACGCTGCGACCACGGCGGCGTCGTTGGCAGCGCGCAACGGTTCCGGTCCGTGCTGGGCCGGGGAGAAGGTGCACCGGCATGATGTCGGTCCTCGCACCGGTGTGGGCCATCAGGCTCGATACCGGTCATGGCGCGCCGCACGTCGAGGCGAGTTCCTCGCTACGTCGATGGCCCTGGTCCAGGCACTCCTGGCGATGGCGGCCCGCCAGGACGCCGCACCGACTCCGCGGTCTGCGCTGCCCTCGACCGGTGGTCTCCCCCCGAGGCGACGCGCCGGCTCCGTCCTGAACTGATCGACGTCGGGGCACCCCACCCCACGTGATCGACATGTGATCGACCCTGAGGAGACCGGTATCGATGACATCGACAGACTCCAGCAACGCCGGACATTTCACGGCGGACGGTAAAACGGGCGCCGAAATGGCAATCGCGATCACGGGCCGCAATGTCGAGGTGTCCGCCGGCTTCCAGGCGCACGTCGCCGACAAAATGGCCCGACTCGAGAAGTACACCGACCGCGTCATCCGCTACGACGTCGAGTTGTACCACGAGCGGAACCCGCGCCAGTCCAGGATTTCCCACCGTATCGAGATCACCGGGAAAGGCGACGGCCCGACCGTGCGCGCGGAATCCAGCGGGCCGGACTTCTACACCGCGCTCGACCTCGCGGTCACCAAGCTGGACGCCCGGCTGCGCCGCGGCCACGGCCGGCTCCGCGTGCACCACGGCCGGCACACGCTCATCTCGGTGGCGGCGGCCACGGCCCCGCTGGCCGCGGCGCAGCTGATCGACGCGGCCGACGCCCGCCCGGCCCCGGCGTCGCCCGACCGGACATGACGCCCGGCGGGACCACGCTCGGTGACGACCGTCGGGCACGGCCCCGTCGGTGGCTCGATTCGCCTCGCCACCTCGACGCGCTGCACCGGTGCGGCGCGGTCCTGTTGGGGCTCGGGCTGGCGGTCTTCGGCATCCTCGGCCTGGTCAACCGCCTGGACTTCTTCTCCACCAGCGGACGGGACGTGCTGGGGCTGTCCTCCAACGGGCTGCTGTCGCTGATCTCGCTGGTGGTGGGCGCGGTCCTGGTCGCGGCCGGGCTGCGGGGCGGCCGCATCGCCTCGACGGTCTCCGTGGTCCTCGGGGTCGCGTTCATGCTCTCCGGGTTCGCGAACGTCCTGGTGCTGGGAACCTCGGCGAACCTGCTCGCGTTCGGCGTCTCCAACGTGATCTTCAGCGAGGTGGCCGGCGGGATGCTGCTGGTCCTCGGCTCGGTCGGCCGGTTCACCGGACGGCTGCCGAGCGGCAACCCGTACAACCGGGAACGCCATCCCGACGAGGACGCGGTCGACGTCCTCCCGACCGTCTACCCGCACGCCGAGGACGTCAGGGCGGTCCGCGAGCTCGCCGAGGCCGAGCGGGCGGTGGCCCGGCACAATGCGACGCCGGCCCAGGCCGACGGGGTGCGCGAGGCCGGGCGGTTCCGCCGGGCCGAGGACCGCGTGGGCAGCTGGCGGTCCGGCGAGCACCCGGTCTCCTAGTACCGGTGCCGTCGAACCCCGTCCTGGAAACCGGTCGTGACAACCCTGGCCCCGCCGGCCCGGAGAGGCCGGGCGGACCTACTTCCGCCGGGCCTCCCTGGCCCGTTCGCCGAGTGCGGCCAGCACGGCGTCGTCGTAGCCGAGGGGCTCGAACGGGACCAGCTCCCGGATCGCCGGGTCGCGCACCACGACCTCGTTGCTCATCGAGTCGATCAGCGAGCGCCCGGTCTGCACGTCGACGCTGGTGACCAGGGACAGCCACCGGGACGACAGGCTCGGGGTCAGCAGCGGCACCGGGACGACCAGCATGGTGCGGCCCTCGATCACCGCCACCCGGCGCATCATGTCCAGGTAGGCCAGGACGTCAGGCCCGCCGATGTCGAAGGAGCGGCCGGCCGCCTCGGGCTTGTCCAGCACCCCGACCAGGTAGCGCACCACGTCGGCGACCGCGATCGGCTGGGTCCGGGTGCGGACCCAGCGCGGGGTGACCATCGCGGGGAGGTGCTCGACCAGCTGGCGGGTGATCTCCCAGGAGATCCCGCCGTGGCCGACGATGATCCCGGCACGCAGCACCGTGACCGGCACCCCCGTCGAGCCGAGCAGGTCCTCGACCTCGCGGCGGCTGCGCAGGTGCGCGGACAGGTCGTCCTCGTCGTCGCCCAGGCCGCCGAGGTAGATGATCCGGCTCAGCCCCGCCGCCGAGGCGGCCCTGGCGAACGTCCGCGCCGCCTGGCTGTCCCGCTCCTCGAAGTCGGCGTCGCCCAGCGAGTGCACCAGGTAGTAGGCGCTCTCGCAGCCGGCGAGGGCCGCGCCGAGTGAGCCCGCGTCCCGCACCTCGCCGTACACCGGGGTGCCGGCGCCCCGGTAGGCCTCGGGCCGGCGGGTCATCGCCTGCACCACGTGGCCGGCCGACTCCAGCGCGAGGCACAGCCGCCGCCCGACGAACCCGGAGGACCCGGCCACCAGGATCTTCATCTCGGTCCGCCCGGCGGGGCCGCGAGGGGGCTGGGGGTGCGGGTGTCAGGCAAGGGAGGGCGCCGCCGTCCGTCAGGGCTCGTCGTCACGTGCTGATGAGCGTGGGCCGGCGGGAGATCCCACCGGAGAGCCGGGGTCCGGGGCTGTTCACCCAGGGTAGGTGACCGCCGCCGCACCCGCTGGTCGGCGAACCGGTACCGACGGCCGTCGGCGCCGGTGCTCAGCGCTCGCCGCGATCCCCGGTCGGCAGTGCGGGCACCGGCCGTCCGCGTTGCTCGGGCACGTCGCCGCCCGCCGGTCCCCGGTCGGGCACCCCGGGGTAGGCCTCGACGAGGTCCGGCGCGGCCGCGGTCGGGGCGGCCGGTGTGGGGGCGGCCGGGGGCCGCGGGGCAGCGGCCGGCGGGGTGGCGGGCGGGGTGGCGGGCGGGGTGGCGGGCGCCGACGCCGGCCGGGTCGGGGCGGGACCGGAGCGCAGGAACAGCGCCAGCACCGCGCCGGCGGCCGTCAGCACCGCGGTGAGCGCGAACAGGTTGCTGTACGAGGTCCCGAGCACGTCGAGCCTCAGGTGCTCCCCGCGCTGGTAGAGCTCGGCCGGCGTGG
>DASXJJ010000153.1:0-10210 GCA_036497465.1 Pseudonocardia sp.
GCCGGCCGCGACCCGGTCGGCGATCTCCCCGACGACCTCGGCCTGCCGCTGCTCGCTCTTGCCGCTGTTGCCGTGGCTGGCGTCCACGATCACCCGCTCCGGCAGCCCCGCCGCGCGCAGCCGGTCCAGGGCCGAGGCCACGTCGCCGGCTGCGTAGTTCGGACCGCCGGAGCCGCCGCGCAGGATGACGTGGCAGTCCGGGTTGCCGGTGGTGGAGATCAGCGCGGCCAGACCGTCGGCGTTGATCCCGGGGAACACGTGCTCGGCGGCGGCCGCGCGCACCCCGTCCACCGCGACCTGCACGTCGCCGTCCGTCGAGTTCTTGATCCCCACCGGCATGGACAGCGCACTGCACAGCTGCCGGTGCACCTGGCTGGCCGCCGTCCGGGCCCCGATCGCGCCCCAGCTCACCGCGTCGGCCAGGAACTGCGGGATGATCGGGTCGAGGAACTCGCAACCCACCGGGAGGCCGAGCGCACCGACCTCCAGCAGCAGCCCGCGGGCCACCCGCAGGCCGGCGTTCACCGCGTAGCTGCCGTCCAGGCCGGGGTCGTTGATCAGGCCCTTCCAGCCCAGCGTGGTCCGCGGCTTCTCGAAGTACACCCGCATCACGATCCGCAGCTGGTCGGCGTAGCGCTCGGCGTCGCCGGCGAGCAGCGAGGCGTACTCCAGCGCGGCGGCCCGGTCGTGGATCGAACACGGCCCGACGACCACGACCAGCCTGTCGTCGACGCCGTTGAGGATGTCGACGATCTCCCCGCGGGCCCGCTCGATGCCCCGGCCGACGCCGGCCGGCAACGGATGCTCCTGGCGCAGCAGGGCGGGCGGGATCAGCGGGCTGATCTTCGCGGTGCGCTTGCCGTCCAGCGCGGCGATCAGATCGGCCTCGGCGGCGAGGGTCATTGTCAGGGCGTCCTTCCGTGAGGAGCCGCCCCGGACCGTCCGCCGAGCCGGCTCACGTGGGTACCGGCTCGTCGAGGTGGGAGGTCAGCGCGAACGGCCGCTGGCGGACCCACCCGGGGCCGGCCTGCTAAACCAGAAATAACGCCGCACAAGCAACACTGTACCGAATCCGTCGCGCCGGTTCCGGGCGCGGGCCGGTCAGTCGTAGTCGGTGAAGCCGGGCACCCATTCCTCGACGATGCGCCGCGACGCGACCCAGCAGTCGAGCTGCGCGAGCATGCTCATCCAGCCGCCCACCACCCGCATGAACATCAGGTACTGGGGCGGCAGGCTCAGCGCCCGGCCGGTGCGGAAGTCCTCGGTGCCCGGCACCGCCACCCGGCCGCCCTGGCTCTGCATGAACGACCGGTTGTAGTGGAAGACGTCCTCGCGCAGCGGGTCGGCCAGCGCACCGATGTAGCGGAGCACGTCCGCCGCGGAGACCTGGTCCTCCAGGCCGATGAAGCCCTCCGCGCGCAGCAGCTCCAGCATCTGGTCGGCCTGCTCGTCGGCGGCCAGCCGCAGGATCTGCCCCAGCGGCCGGGGGATGCCCTCGGACAACCGGGTCACCGCACCGAAGTCGATCATCCCGAGCCGGCCGTCCGGCAGCAGCCGGAAGTTGCCGTGGTGCGGGTCGGAGTGCAGCAGGCCGACCCTGGCCGGCGAGGAGAAGTGCAGCTCCATGACCGTCTCGCCGATCCAGTCGCGCAGCTTCTGCTCCTCGTCGTCCGCCGCCGGGTGGTGCACGAACTCGGACAGCGGCCGCCCCGGCATCCACTCGGTGATGATCGCTTTGGGGGCGGACGCGATCACCTTGGGGATCCGCACCTTCGGGTCGTCGGCCAGCGACCTGGCGAAGGTGCGCTGGCTGTCCGCCTCCGCGCTGTAGTCCAGCTCCTCGATCATCCGGTCCTGCAGCTCCCGCAGCAGGCCGCGCACGTCGGCGCCCGGCACGATCGCCTGCAGCAGCCGGGAGAACCGCTGCAGGGTGCGCAGGTCGGAGGTCAGCGCCTGGTCGGCGCCCGGGTACTGCAGCTTCACCGCGACCTCGCGGCCGTCGTGCCACACCGCCCGGTGCACCTGCCCGATGCTGGCCGCGTGGGCGTGCTCGGCGTCGAACTCGGCGAACCGGGTGTGCCAGTTGCGGCCGAACTGCTCGCCCAGCACCCGGTGGACGTCCTTGACCGGCATCTGCGGCGCGTTGGCCTGAAGCTTGATCAGCGCTTCCTGGTACGGCCCGGCGAGCTCGGCCGGGATCATCGCCTCGTACACCGACAGCGCCTGGCCGAGCTTCATCGCGCCGCCCTTGAGCTCGCCGAGCACGGCGAAGATCTGGTCGGCGTTGCGGATCGCGGCCGCGGCGGCGATGTCCTCGCGGTTGCCGCCGGCGAGCCTGCGCGCCCACCCGGCGGCGGTCCGGCCCGCGAAACCGACGGGCAGAGACCCTAGCCGGGCGGTCCGCTGGAAGGCGCTCTTCGGCGGATCGGTCACCCGGCCAACGTAACGGACCCGTCCCGGTGTGGCGATCGTCATGCCCGCACACCATCAGGTGGCGCTCGCGGGCCACCGACGCGGGACCTGACGTGCGCGCACCCGGTCACCATGGGCAGGATCTCGGGCGTGACCGAGCATCCCGCGCAGGCCAGCACCACCCGCGAGCACCCTCCGGCGGTCGTCCCGGACCGGCTGTTCGACGACCCGGAGCGGGAACGCCGCTGGCGGGCGCGGTTCAGCGCGCCGAGGGTGTCGCTGCCGGACTGGGCCAGGGACGCGCCGGACCGCAACCTGTACCTGTCGAACGCCAGCGGCACCTGGGAGATCTACGCCTGGGACCGGGCCACCGACCAGCACCGGCAGGTGACGGACCGGCCGGCCGGCACGCACACCGCGACGCTCACCCCGGACGGCGAGCGGCTGTGGTGGTTCGCGGACACCGACGGCGACGAGTTCGGCCGCTGGGTCGCCGAGCCGTTCGGCGGGCTGCCCCACGGGTCGGATCCGGTCCCGGCGGTGGCGGTGCCGGCCGGTGCCGGCGACGAGGCGCTGGACGGCTACCCCGCCGGTCTGGAGATCGGCGGCCGGACGGTGGCCCTCGGCTCGGCCACCGACGACGGCAGCAGCATCTGGGTCAGCCGGGACGGCGGCCCGGCCGAGCTGGTGTACCACCACGCCGAGGACGCCGGGGTGGGCGCGCTGTCGCACGACGAGACGCTGCTGGCCGTGTCGCACTCCGAGCACGGCGACTCCCGGCACCCCTCGATCCGGGTGCTGCGGCTGAGCCCCGACGGCGGCGCGCCGGAGCCGGTGAGCGAGCTGGACGACGGCCCGGGCAAGGGGCTCGCGCCGCTGGAGTTCCCGGAGCGGGACGGCGACACCCGGCTGCTGGTCGGCCACGAGCGGCGCGGCCGCGACGAGCTGCTGATCTGGGACGTGGCCACCGGCGAGCAGACCGAGCTGCCCATCGACCTGCCCGGCGACCTGATGGGCGGCTACTACCCGGACGGCACCGCGCTGCTCGTGGTGCACACCCACGCCGCGCGCTGCACGCTGCACCGCTACGTACTGGACACCGGCGAGCTGACCGCGCTGGGCACCGCGCCGGGCTGCGTCGGCTCCGCCTCGGTGCGCCCGGACGGCACCGTGGAGTACAGCTGCTCGTCGGCCGCCACGCCGCCGTCGGTGCGGGCGCTGCACCCGGACGGCACCGACCGCGAGCTGCTGGCGCCGCGGGGTGAGCGGGCGCCGGCCTCGGTGCCGGTCAGCGACGCGTGGGTGGACGGCCCCGGCGGCCCGGTGCACGCGCTGATCGCCGTGCCGGAGGGCGCCGCGCGGCCGCTGCCCACCGCGTTCGTGCTGCACGGCGGCCCGCACGCGGCCGACGAGGACCGGTTCTCCGGGGTCCGCGCGGCGTGGGTGGACGCCGGGTTCGCCGTGGTCGAGGTCAACTACCGGGGCTCCACCGGCTACGGCAGCGCCTGGCGCGACGCCATCGAGGGGCAGCCGGGGCACACCGAGCTGGCCGACGTGGCCGCGGTGCAGGACTGGTGCGTCCGCGAGGGCCTGGCCGACCCGGCCCGCTGTGTGGTCGACGGCTGGTCGTGGGGCGGCTACCTCACGCTGCTCGCTCTGGGCAGCCAGCCCGACCGGTGGGCGGCGGGGGTGGCGGGGGTGCCGGTGGCGGACTACCTGGCGGCGTTCGAGGACGAGATGGAGCAGCTGCGCGCGTTCGACAGGGCGCTGTTCGGCGGCTCCCCCGAGCAGCTGCCGGAGGTGTACCGCGACGCCTCGCCGCTGACCTTCGTCGACCGGGTGCGGGCGCCGGTGCTGATCCTGGCCGGCGAGAACGACCCGCGCTGCCCGATCCGGCAGGTCGACAACTACCTCGACGCGCTCGCGGCGCTGCCCGACGCGCGCTACGAGGTGCTGCGGTTCGACGCGGGGCACGGCTCCCTGGTGGTCGAGCAGACCGTCCAGCACACCGCCGCCGAGATCGCGTTCGCCCGCCGGGCGGTGAGCCCGGCGGGCGACGACGCGGCCGGCTGACGGGTCGGCCGGGCGCGGTCAGACCTTGGCGACCAGGGTGACCTCGACGTTGCCCCGGGTGGCCTTGGAGTACGGGCAGACCTGGTGCGCCTTCTCCATCAGCGAGTCGGCCTGGGCCTGGTCCAGCCCGGGCAGGCTGGCGGTCAACGTGGTGTTGATCGCGAAGCTGGTGTCGTCGGGGCCGATGCCCACGGCCGCCTCGACGGTCGCGCCGTCCGGGATGCTCACCTTCTCCTTGCCGGCGACCAGCCGCAGCGCGCCGTGGTAGCAGGCCGCGTAGGCGGCCGCGAAGAGCTGCTCCGGGTTGGTCCCGCCGCCCGGGCCGCCCATCGCCGGCGGCATCTTGACGTCGAGGTCGATGATGCCGTCGTCGGACTTGACCGCGCCGTCCCGTCCCCCGCCGGAGGAGGTGGCGTGCGCGGTGTACTTCACGTCCATGAGATGTCCCTTCGAACCGATTCGATCGTGCACGACGGAACCTTCCACACCCGCATATCCTCAGCATCCCGTAGCGCGGTGTTAGCCCGCCGGAAACACTCGGTGGAGAGCATGGAGTTCCGAGGAGGTAACCAGGGTGAGCCTGTGGCGGGTGCACGTCGAGGTCGAGGACCGTCCGGGCCAGCTGGGTGAGCTCGCCCGGGCGGTGGGCGCGGCCGGGTGCAACATCGTCTCGCTGACCGTGCTGTCCGAGCGCGGGCCCGACGGGTCGGTCACCGACGAGCTGCTGGTCGACGCGGCCGACGAGCACGCCGCCGCCGAGCTGGCCGCCTGCATCCGCGAGGCCGGGATGGGCTGCACCCTGGCCGTGCCGGCCGGGGCCGACGAGCTCCGCGACCCGATGACCACCGCGCTGGCGCTGGCCAGGCGGGTGGCGTCCGACCCGGAGGCGACCCGCCGCGCGGTGGCCAGCCTGCTGCACGCGCGGCTGCTGCCGGAGGAGACGGTCGTGCCCGGCGGGGAGTCGGCCACCCACATCCACCGGATGCGGGTGCTCGGGCACTCCGTGCGGCTGGGCCGGGCCTGGCCGTTCACCGCCACCGAGCTGTCCAGGGCGGCGGTGCTGGTCGAGCTGGCCGGGTTGTGCGCGGGCGGGGCGCCGGGCACCCAGGCCGGCGGCGAACCGGACGGCGTCACCCTCGGGTTGGTGCTGCTGGGCAACGGCTCGGAGGTCGAGCTGCGGCGGGTCACCGGCTCGGACGGCCCGCTGGTCGCCGCGCTGCACGCCCGGTGCACGCCGAGCACCCGGCGCGGCCGGTTCCTCAACCCCAGCCCCGCGCTGCCGCCCGAGGAGCTCGCCGTGCTGCTCGGCGGCCGCTCCGGCGGGGCGCTGGGGGTGCTGGCGCTGACCACCGACGGCGGGCACGCGGTCGGGCTGGTCACGCTCGACCCGGACGGCGGCCCCGGCGCCGACCTCGGGGTGCTCGTGGAGGACGCCTGGCAGTCCCGGGGGCTGGGCACCGCGCTGATCCGCCGGGCCGTCGAGCTGGCCACCGAGGCCGGCCACGCCGAGCTCAGCGCGGTGGCGCACCCGGGCAACCTGCGGATCACCCGGCTGCTGCGCCGGGCCGGGCTGCGCCCCACCGCGCAGCTGGTGGACGGGCTGCTGCGGGTGCAGGCCGCCCTCCCGCAGCCGGCAGGTCTCGGCGGCTGAGCCGGCGGGCGAACCGGCTCGCGGTCGGTGCCCGCCGGTGCGGGATGCTGGGCGGATGATCCCGGTGCTGGTGTTCGACGGCGAGTGCGGCTTCTGCACCCGGGCGCTGGGCTGGCTGCGGCTGGCCGACCGGCGCCGGGTGATCGAGACGCGGCCCTTCCAGCGGCCCGGGGTGCCCGAGTCGCTCGGGCTGTCGGTCGAGCAGTGCGCCGGGTCCCTGCAGTGGCGGGGCGCGGACGGCTCGCGTGCCGAGGGCGCAGAGGCGATCGCGTCGGCGCTGACCACGGCGCTGGACCGGGCGTGGCCGGCCCGCCTGTACGCGCGCACCGCGACCGCGCAGGACAGGGTGTACCGCTGGGTGGCCGAGCACCGCGGCCGGCTGCCCGGGGTCACCCCGTGGTGCAGCCGCTACCCGTCCGACTGCCGGTAGGCGCCCCGGAGTCGGTCCTCGAGCAGCTCCAGCACCCGCTCCGGGGGCCGGGCCACCACCGCACGGTCGCCGCGCAGCACGATCGGTCGCTCGATCAGGACCGGGTTGGCGACCAGCGCGTCCAGCAGGGTGTCGGCGTCGGCACCGGCCAGGCCGAGCTCGCGGTAGCGGGACTCGCCGGTCCGGACGATCGTCCCCGGGTCGTCGGTGCCCAGCCTGCGCAGCACGTCCACCAGCTCGTCCCGGTCGGGGGCCGAGTCGAGGTAGCGGACCACCTCCGGCCGCAGGCCGCGCTCCTCGAGCAGGGCCAGCACGCCCCGGCTCTTGGAGCAGCGCGGGTTGTGCCACACGGTGATCTCGGAGTCGCCCACGGCGGGATCGTAGAGCCCCCGCACCGGCGGCCGCACGGGCGCGACGGCCCCCGCGCGCGGTGATGGCCCCCGCTCCGCCGGGGCGGAACGGGGGCCGGTGGTGGGAGTGCCGCGTCAGCACCCGCGCGCGGGGCGTCAGCCCCCGTTGCGGACCGCCTGCTCGATGCGGTCGCCGATCTCCTTGTCGATGTTCTTCCAGTAGTCGAACGCGCGGGCCAGCACCGCATCGGACACCCCGTCGGACAGGTGCCCCGCGACGTTGCCGACCAGCCGCTCGCGGGCGGCGTCGTCGAGCACCTCGCGGACCATCACACCGGCCTGGCGCCAGTCGTCGTCCTCCTCGCGCAGCGTGTACGCGGTGCGGACCATCTCGCCGTCGGAGTACCAGAGTGCCTCGTTGGTGCGCCCCGGCACGGCCTTCGGGCCGCCGTAGGAGTTCGGCGCGTACACCGGGTCCTGCACGTTGACCGTGCGCCCGACGCCGTCCTTGGAGTAGCTGTTGACCTCGACCTTGGGCTGGTTCACCGGGATCTGCTTGTAGTTGACCCCGAGCCGGGCGCGGTGCGCGTCGGCGTAGGAGAAGCCCCGGGCCAGCAGCATCTTGTCCGGGGACAGCCCGGTGCCGGGCACCAGGTTGTTCGGCTCGAACGCGGCCTGCTCCATCTCCGTGTGGTAGTCGGTGACGTTGCGGTTCAGCGTCAGCCGGCCCACGTCGATCAGCGGGTAGTCCGCGTGCGGCCAGACCTTGGTCAGGTCGAACGGGTTGATCCGGTAGGTCTTGGCGTCCTCGAACGGCATGATCTGCATCTTCAGCGACCAGGTCGGGAAGTCGCCGGCCTCGATCGTGTCGTACAGGTCGCGCTGGTGGTAGTCGCCGTCCTTGCCTGCCAGCTCGTCCGCCTGGTCCTGGGTCAGGTAGTCGATGCCCTGGTCGGTCTTGAAGTGGTACTTGACCCAGAACTTCTCGCCCTGGGCGTTGACCCAGCTGTAGGTGTGGCTGGAGTAGCCGTTCATGTGCCGCCAGGACTTCGGGATGCCCCGGTCGCCCATCAGCCAGGACAGCATGTGCGCCGACTCGGGCACCAGGGTCCAGAAGTCCCACTGCATGTCGTGGTCGCGCAGGTTGTTGCCGGCCCGGCGCTTCTGGCTACGGATGAAGTGCTGGAACTTCATCGGGTCGCGCAGGAAGAAGATCGGCACGTTGTTGCCGACGATGTCCAGGTTGCCCTCGGAGGTGTAGAGCTTCACCGCGAACCCGCGCGGGTCGCGCCAGGTGTCGGGGCTGCCCCGCTCGCCGGCCACGGTGGAGAACCGGATCAGCAGGTCGGTCTTGGCGCCCGGCTGGAAGACCGCCGCGCTGGTGTAGGCGCTGACGTCGTTCGTCACCTCGAAGTGGCCGAACGCCCCGCCGCCCTTGGCGTGCGGCTGGCGCTCCGGGATGCGCTCCCGGTTGAAGTTGGCCATCTGCTCGATCAGGTAGTGATCGTTGAGCAGGATCGGGCCGTCGGGCCCGACGGTGAGCGAGTGCTCGTCACTCGCTACCGGGGTACCGCCATCGGTGGTGGTAGGCCGCGTCTGCGTCACGGCTGCTCCTTCGTGTCGTGGTGGTGGGGGGGGGCGGGCAGGCCGGTGGGGGCGCCCGACCCCCTGTTCGGGTGTTGGTTCGGGTCCTGGTTCGGGACTTGGCAGTCCGGGCAGAGGCCCCAGAAGACGACCTCGGCCTCGTCCACGGCGAACCCCGCGTCGTCGCCGGGAGCCAGGCACGGCCGGGCCCCGACCGTGCAGTCCACGTCCTGGGTCCGCCCGCACCGCCGGCAGACCAGGTGGTGGTGGTTGTCGCCGGTCCGGGTCTCGAACCGGGCCGCCGAACCGGCGGGCTCGATCCGCCGGACCAGGCCGGCCGTCGTGCAGGCGGCGAGAACGTCGTACACCGCCTGCTTGGACACCGAACCGAGCCGCCGGCCGACCAGCTTCGCGACCGCGTCAGCCGTGGCGTGGGGATGCTCGCCGAGCACCTCCAGGACCGCGATCCGGGACGCGGTGACCCGCATGCCGGCGGCGCGGAGCAGTCCCCGCGCGTCGTCGGAGGTACGGATGTCCGGCATGTCTTCGAGCCCACCACCTTTTCTGGACCTAGTCAAGTCTAGAAGCTGCGCGGCGTGCAACGGGTTCTTGCGCTGAGCGGTCGCAGTCGATCTGACGGTCACCGGATAGCCGCTGGCCGCTGAGATCAAACCGTCCGGCGTGCGTCCAGCCGGGTGGTCGACGCAGAGTAGTGAGGCGAGCACTTCAAGTCGGCGGAAATCGCGGGAAAGTGCTCGTCGCTGGGCTGAATGGCGGTCCAGGGGCGGTCCGGTTGGTGTCACGATGAGTGACGTACGCTCCCTAGCATTAGCCCGCGCTCGTGACCGAAATCACCCAAAAAAATGACCCCCGTGATGCTCGAAGAAGCGAACCGAGTAGTGCCCGCCCTCCGACCAGCGCTCTCCGCGCACCCATGGCGCCGCATCCTGGCGGTGCTGGTGCTCGCGGTGACCGCGGCCGGGCTGTGGGCGACCCACGACCGGTGGTGGCCCTGGATCACCTCGGCGAGCCCGTACGACGCCACCCCCGCCGAGAACTTCCCGGTCGGTGCGGACGGCATCCGGCTCCCCGACGCCCAGGCGGTGCCCGGGATGACCGCGCCGCAGGTGGCAGCCGCACTCGGCACGGTGCGCGACGCGCTCCAGGCCACCTACCTCGACCCCGCGCTGCTCAACCGGCACGACCCGGCGACGCTGCTGTCCCTGCTCGCCCCGGACAGCGCCACGGCCGTCCGCGCCCGGCTCGACACCGGCCAGTACGGCACCACGCTGATCAGGTTCTCCCCCGGCGTCACGCTGGCCGCCACGCCGAGGGTCAGCGGGCAGGTCAACTACCACCGGGTCGACTGGGACGGGCTGCCCGCCCTCGACGTGACCAGCAACTACGTCATCGCCTACGCCTTCGCCCTGCCGTCGGGAGTGGTCGTCGTGCACGCCGAGACGCACTGGATGTTCCCGCTGGGCAACGACCTGCGGCCGTCCTCGCGCGGCATGTACCTGGGCCGGACCACCGGTTACTGGCACGGCATGGACTGCACGGCGGCCGCCCGGGGGCTGACCGCTCCGGCACCCGGCAAGGACGCGCGGGCCGACCCCAACTTCCACGACACCGACCCGCTGGACGCCTACTTCGACCGCAACCGCTCCACCGGCGTCACCTCCGGCTGCCGCTGACCCCGCCGCCGGTCCC
>DASXJJ010000154.1:0-2236 GCA_036497465.1 Pseudonocardia sp.
CCCGGATGGCCCGGACGATCCGGCCGGGCAGCGCGCCCACGTAGGTGCGCCGGTGGCCGCGGATCTCCGCCTCGTCCCGCACGCCGCCCAGGGCGACCCGGACGAACTTGCGGCCGAGCGCCCGCGCCACCGACTCACCCAGCGAGGTCTTGCCCACACCGGGGGGCCCGACCAGCGCCAGCACGGCGCCGGAGCCCCGGCCGCCGACGGTGCCCAGCCCACGCCGGTCGCGCCGGGCCCGGATGGCCAAGAACTCGATCAGCCGCTCCTTGACGTCGTCCAGGCCGGCGTGGTCGGCGTCCAGGACACGCCGCGCCTCGACCAGGTCGTCGGAGTCCTCGGTGCGTTCGCCCCACGGGATGTCCAGCACGGTGTCCAGCCAGGTGCGGATCCAGCCCGCCTCCGGGTTCTGCTCGGACGCCCGCTCCAGCTTGCCGACCTCGGCCAGCGCGGCCTTGCGGACGTGCTCGGGCAGGTCGGCCGCCTCGACCCGGGCCCGGTAGTCCTGCTCCCCGTCCGGGCCGTCCTCGCCGAGCTCCTTGCGGATCGCGGCCAACTGCTGGCGCAGCAGGAACTCGCGCTGGGTCCGCTCCACGCCCTCGCGGACGTCCCCGGCGATCTTCTCCGACACCTCCTGCTCGGCCAGGTACGCCTTCGTCCACTCCAGCAGCAGCTCCAGCCGGCGGGTCACGTCCGGCTCGCCGAGCAGCTCCACCTTGCGCTCGAGGGCCAGGTAGGGCGCCCAGCCTGCGGTGTCGGCCAGCTCGCCGGGGTCGGTCATCCGCTGCACGGTGTCGATCACCTGCCACGCGTTGCGCTGCTGCAGCAGGGACACCACCAGGGCCTTGTACTCGGTGGCCAGCTCGCGGGTGCGGCCGCTGATCGGCGGGGTGGCCAGCTCGGTGGCCTCCACCCACAGCGCCGACCCGGGACCGGTGACGCCGGAGCCGATGCGCGCCCGCGACTCGCCGCGCACCACGGCGGCCTTCTCGCCGGTGGGCAGCCGGCCGATCTGCTCGAGGACGCCGACGGTGCCCACCGCGGCGTAGTGCCCGTCGGGACGCGGCACGAGCAGCACCCGGCGCGCACCGGGGTCGGCACGGTTGCTGGTGGAGGTCCCCGCGACGACGGTGACACCCACGCCCGCAGCGTCCACGGCGGCCTGCACCTCCGGCTCGTCCAGCCGGAGCGGAACCACCATGCCGGGCAACACCACCGAGTCGGTGAGCGGCAGCACCGGCAGGTTCACGGTCTCAGTCATGCCCGCAACAACGCTTACACCGTTACGGTGATTCCACACTTGGGCCGGGTCCGCTCATGGCGAACATCGCAGGCCGCACGGGAACGCCGGGCGCGGGACCCAAGCTCGGCGGCCGGACCGCCGCCCCAAGCCCGCCTGCCCCACACCGCACGCCGACGTGCCGAATCCGGCACCGAGGCACGGCCGCCGGACCCGACTCCCCAGACCCCCGTGCCCCACACCGCACGCCGACGTGCCGAATCCGGCACCGAGGCACGGCCGCCGGACCCGACTCCCCAGGCCCCCGTGCCCCACACCGCACGCCGACGTGCGAGTCGGGGCACCTGAGGTGTCGCGATCCCCGACGGGGGCTCGGGCCAGCGACGATCGGGGCCGGCCGCGGCGGACGGGCCTCAAGGGCTCCGCGGGGAGCCTTCGAGGGCTCCGCGGGGGAGCCTTCGAGGGCTCCGCGGTCAGCGGCGGCCGCCCTGGACCTCGATCAGGCTGGGGCGCACGTCGACCAGGTAGACGAGGACAGCGATCAGGCCGATCAGCCAGAGCAGGTCGAGCGGGCCGCGCTGGAAGAGCAGCAGTACGGCGAGCCCGCCGCCGGTGATCCCGAGCCACGCCGGCTTGGTCAGCTTGTCAGCGGCGGTGAAGGCGTCTGCCCGGGCCCGGGCCGCGTCGATCACGGCGAAGGCGCCCACCGGGATGCCCGCGATCCAGCACGCGAACATGATGTATCCGTCGAGCCGGTACAGCAGGGCGAACAAGTCCACGCCGCCAGACTACTGGGGCGCCCGCGCGAGGCACACCACCGGCGCACCCCGGACCCGACCCCGCACACGACCGAGCCCCGGAGCGGGGCTCCGGGGCTCGGGTCGGGTGCAGCGGGTCTTACTTGGTGGCGGCACCGTTGGCGCGCCTCGGCGTCGGCTTCTTCGGGGCCGTGCGGTCGGCGGCCTTGCTGGTGGCGCTGCGGGTGCTGGCCGCGGC
>DASXJJ010000155.1:0-10452 GCA_036497465.1 Pseudonocardia sp.
GGCGGCGCTGCGGCACCACACCTACGGCGTGCTGCTCGGTACGCACCGGGACCGGGTGGACGGCTTCGCCGGCCGGCTGGTCCGGCAAGCCGACCCGGACCGGTACCCGGCCCTCGCCTCGGCCACCCGGGCGGCCGACCCCCACCGGGTCGAGGGCACCTTCGAGCTCGGGTTGGAGATCCTGGTGAGCGGCCTGTTGGCCCAGCTGGGCCCGACCCGGAACTGACGCCGGGCACCGCGGTTGAACGTGCGCCGATCGGGTACCTAATGCACTGATTGCGTACCGGTGGAGGTGACCAGAGATGCGCACGCCGACCGAACAGAGCACGCCCGCCGACCCGAACAGCCCGAACCGGCGGCCCGCGCCGGCCGCCGGGAGGAAGTCCACCCGCGCCGCGCGCCGGCCGCCGTCCGCGTTGACCCGGTTCGCCACCTGGGCGCTGGGCATCGAGGCCATGCTGCTGGTCGCACTCGGAGTGGCCGGGACGGGCCGTTCCGCCACCCCGGCCGCGGCGGCCGGCTCCGTGACGGCGCCGACGCCGACCGAGGTGCTCGGCTTCCGGATGAACCCCGCGCACAGCCTCCTGCTGCTGGCCACCGGGCTGCTGGCGCTGGCCGCGCTGTGGCACCCGGCCTGGCGGCGGCGGTTCGCGGCAGCACAGACGATCGGCTACCTGCTGCTGCTCGGGTTCGGTCTGGCGTACGCCGCGCACACCCCGACGGCGACCATGTGGAACCTGAACACGCCTGACCACGTACTGCACGCGGTGCTGGTCGTGCTCGGGTTGACCCTGATACTGATGCTGCACTCGACCCGGTTCGAACGGTCCGGCACCGACGGTGCCGAGTCCTCCCGCGGCGCCAGGTCCCCCCGCGACACGGCGCCCGAGCGCGGATGACCAGTCGGGTGGCGCGGCGCGAGGCCGGGGCGGGGTGGCCGGGGGCCGCCGGGCAGACTGCCCCGATGCGTCGGGCGAGCTGGTTCTGGGTCGCGGCCTCGGTTGTCGGTGTGCTCGGCGGGGTGGCCAACTATCTGCTCGCCACCCAGGAGGCCGCCGCCGGTGAGGCCGTGGAGATCGGCGCCGCCGCGCTGGTCGGTGCGGTGCTCGGCCTCGGCTGCTGGGTGGTGCTCGCCGTGGTGTGGCTGGCGCTGCAGATTCCGCTGCGTGGCGGGCACGGCTGGGCCCGGGTCTCGCTGGGCCTCACCGCCGTGCTCGGCGTCGGGCTGGACGTGATCAGCCTGGTCGGTTCGTGGCCCACGATCGTCGCCGCGGTGGTCCAGCTGGTCCTGCTCGGTGCCGCGCTGGTGCTGACCTTCCGGCCTTCGCCGGGCTGAGCTCCCGGTGCGACCGCCGTCACTTTGATCGCGATCACGTCACTCGATAGCGTGTACCGCGGCGACCGCGCTGCGCGGCTGCCTGCCTGGGGGGAGACGGACGTGCGTGTGACGCCTTCCCGTCGCCGGGTCCGACTGGTCCGCCGCCATCACGTGGACCTGTGCCGAACCAGCACGGCGGTCTGTCCGGGCTGACGATCCGCCCGGTCCCACTCTTTCTCCCGAGGGTCGGCGCGCGCCAGGTCGGCGTCCCGCGCCATCTCCGGAGTCCTCTCGCCGCCCGTCCCAGGAGCTTCCGATGGCGTCCGCCATGCTGTCCCGCCGACTTCTGCTCCGCGCCGGTCTCGGCGCCGGCGCCCTCGCCGGGCTCGCCCCGCTGATCGCCGCCTGCGGCGGGTCCGGCGGGGGTAAGCAGCTGCCCGCCGGGCCGCCGGCCGACCTGCACGGGGCGACCGTCCGCGCCATGGTCAACCAGCCGCACGTGCTGGCGTTCACCGAGCTGCTCGGCCCCGCGTTCGCCCGCGAGTTCGGCGGGACCCTGCAGGTCAGCGCGGTGCCGTACGACCAGCTGACCAGCCAGCAGATCCTCGACGTGCAGGGCGGCGCCGGCCAGTTCGACGTGTTCGACTACTTCTACTACGGGCTCGGCGTGCTGGTGGACGCCGGCGCGCTGGTCGACCTCACCGACTACATCGCGGCCAACCCGGCGATCAACACCGCCGACTTCCTGCCGTCCGTCTACGACCCGTACACGCTGCAGGGCGGGCGCCGCTACGGCCTGCCGTTCGACGGCGACGTGCACGTCCTCTACTACAACCGCGCGGTCTTCGACCGGTACGGGCTGGCCCCGCCGAACACCTGGGACGAGTACGACCTGGCCGCCGCCGCGATCACCGAGCGCAGCAACCGCACGGTGTACGGCGCGGTGGTCGAGGGCCAGCAGGTGCCGATGATCCTGGGCTGCTCGTTCATCAACCGGCTGGCCGGCTACGGCGGCACCCTGGTCGGCCCGGACGGCGCGCCCCAGCTGAACTCCGACGAGGCGAAGGCGGCGCTGCAGCACCTGGTGGACGTGTCCCCGTACGCGCTGCCCACCCCGCTGCAGATCGGTTTCGACCAGGCCAACTCGGCGTTCCTGTCCGGCCAGGCGGCGATGTTGGACACCTGGACCGACCTGGGGCTGAAGGCGCAGGACCCGAAGAGCGCGAAGATCGTCGACCAGTGGGGCGTGGTGCCGCTGCCGGTGGGCGGGCGCAACACCGAGCACCGCACCGCGCTGAACGCCGGCTTCGGGCTGGGCGTGTCCAGCGCCGCGAAGGACCCGGCGAAGGCCGCCGCGTTCGTCGCCTGGGCCACCGACGCGGCCCGCAACCTGCTGCTGGCCAGCACCGCCGGCTCCGGTATCGACCCGGCCCGGCGCGGGACGCTCGACTCGCCGGCCTACGCCAAGGCGGCCGGGCCGGCCACCGAGGTGATCCGCGGTGCGCTCGGTGGGCACCCGCTGGTGTGGCCGAAGGACGCACAGGCGCCGAAGCTGCTGCAGGACCTGGTCGACCAGCTCGCGCTGGCCATCCAGGGCACCCAGACCGTGACCCAGTCGCTCGCCAACGCCCAGTCCGGCTGGGAGCGGGCGATCGGGTGAGTGGGACGTCGGTACGGGGGGAGCCCCCGGCGGTCGGCGAACCACCGGGTGCGGCTTCGGCCGAGTCCCCGGCGGGGTCGCCGGGGGAGTCGCCGGCTGAACCGTCGCCTGACTCATCGGCAGGGTCCCCGGCCGCCCGGGACCGGCCAGCTGCGGTATCGGCGACGCCGGGGCGGCGGCCGAGCTCCGTGGGGCGGGTGCCGCTCTGGATGGCGCTGCCGGCGCTGCTGTCGCTGCTGGTGATCGCCGGCTACCCGACCGTGGTGGGTATCGCGCTGGCGTTCACCCGCTCGTCGCTGGCCCGGCCGCTGCGCGCGTTCGTCGGCTTCGACAACTTCGTCGCGGCGGCCGAGTCGGTGGCCTTCGGCGGGTCGCTGCTGCGCTCGGCGGTGTTCGCCGTGCTCGGCACCGCGCTCAGCGTCGGCGCCGGGGTCGCCGCCGCTGTGGCGCTGGATGCCAGGGGCGGGCGGTTCGGCCTGCTCGGCACTGTGTTGCTGCTGCCGATGGTGACGCCGCCGGTGTCGGTCGGGGTGGCCTGGAAGCTGCTGCTCGCGCCGGTCGGCGGCGCCTTCACCGGGCTGCGGGACGCCCTCGGCATCGCCGGGTTCAACCCGCTGGGTAGCGGCTTCGGCGCGTTCACCACGTTGCTGCTGATCCACGCCTGGCAGTGGACCCCGCTGGTCACGCTGCTGGTGTACGCGGCGCTGCTCGGGGTGCCGGCGGAGCTGCGGGAGGCCGCCGCGCTGGACGGCGCCGGCTGGTCCCGCACGCTGTTCTCGGTGGTCGGGCCGCAGGTGGCGCCCTCGGTGCTGGCCGCCGCGATCCTCGAGCTGGTGATCGCGTTCAAGGTGTTCGACCTGGTCGTGGTGGTGACCTCGGGCGGGCCGGGGGTGTCGACGACGGTGGCCGGCTTCGAGGTGTTCCGGACGGCGTTCCGGGGCAGCTTCGAGGTGGGCACGGCGGCGGCGGAGACGTTGCTGCTGGGGTTGGTGGTGGGGGTGGTGCTGGCGGTGGCCGGGCTGCTCACCCGCCGGGTCCGGGGCGCCGAGCAGTGACCTCCTTCGGGGTGCGCGGGCTGCTCTCCCGCGGGGTGCTGGCCGTCGCGGCGGTGCTCGCGGTCCTGCCGGTGCTGTTCCTGGTGTCGCTGTCGCTGCGCGGGGTCGACGACATCTCCAACGGCGGCTGGCTGCCCAGCCGGCTGCGCTGGGACAACTGGCCGGCGGCGTTCCAGACCGTGCCGCTGGCCCGGATGCTGACCAACTCCTGGGTGATCGCGATCGGCGCCACCCTGCTCACCGCGGTGATCGCGGTGCCGACCGCGTACCTGACCGCGCGCGGCGGCCGCTCCGGGGCGCGGCTCTACTCGGTGCTGCTGGCGGCCTACTGCGCGCCGCCGGTGGTCGCCGTGCTGCCGCTGTACTTCCTGCTCAAGAACGTCGGGCTGACGAACTCGGTGCTCGGGCTCGCGCTGGTGGACGGGCTGGCCAACGTGCCGGTCGCGGTGTGGCTGCTGGACGGGTTCGTCCGGCGGGTGCCCCGCGAGCTGGAGGAGGCGGCCTGGGTGGACGGGCTGTCGGTCGCCGCCGGGGTGCGCCGGGTGGTGCTGCCGCTGGTGTACCCGGGGCTGGTCGCCGCCGGCCTGGTCTGCTTCTTCCTCGCCTACAACGAGTTCCTGTTCGCCGTGTCCTTCTCCCAGTCGCCCTCGTCGCAGACACTGACCGTGGGGCTGTCGCTGTTCCAGGGGGACCGCACCGTGCAGTTCGGCCAACAGGCCGCCGCGTCACTGGTGGCCATCGTGCCCGTCTACCTGCTCGCCGTCGCCGCCCAGCGGGCACTGATCGGCGGGCTGTCCCAGGGAGCCGTGAAATGACGCCGACCGAGAGCGCGAACACCGCGAGGCGGATCCACCTGAATGCCTTCGACATGACGTGCGCGGGGCACCAGGCACCCGGGCTGTGGCGCCACCCCGAGGACCAGTCGCACCGCTACCGCGACCTGCGCTACTGGACCGACCTGGCCCAGCTGCTCGAGCGCGGCGGGTTCACCAGCCTGTTCATCGCCGATGTGCTCGGGCTCTACGACGTGTTCCGGGGCGGCCCGGAGTCGGCGCTGCGCGACGGCATCCAGGTGCCGGTGGGCGAGCCGACGCTGGCGGTGCCGGCGATGGCCGCGGTCACCGAGCACCTCGGCTTCGGCGTCACCGTGTCGCTGACCTACGAAAAGCCGTACGCGTTCGCCCGCCGCTTCGGCACGCTGGACCACTACACGCGCGGCCGGATCGCCTGGAACGTGGTGACCTCGTACCTGGAGTCGGCGGCCCGCAACCTCGGCCTGGAGCACCAGGTGCCGCACGACGAGCGCTACGACGTGGCCGAGGAGTTCATGGAGGTCGTCTACAAGCTCTGGGAGGGCTCCTGGGACGACGACGCCGTGGTGCTGGACCCCGCGGCCGGGGTGTATACCGACCCGGCCAAGGTGCGCCCGATCGAACACCACGGCCGGTACTTCGACGTGCCGGGCATCGCGCTCACCGAGCCGTCGCCGCAGCGCAGCCCGGTGATCTTCCAGGCCGGCGCGTCACCCCGGGGCCGCCGGTTCGCCGCCGCCCACGCCGAGGGCATCTTCGTCACCGCGACCCGCCTGGAGATCCTGGCGAAGTCCATCGCGGCCACCAGGGCGGCCGCCGAGGAGGTCGGCAGGGACCCACGTTCGATCAAGTTCTTCACCCTGATGACGGTGATCACCGCGCCCACCGACGAGGAGGCGCAGGCCAAGTACCGGGACTACGCCCAGTACGTGAGCCTGGAGGGCGCGCTGACCCTGTACGGCGGCTGGAGCGGGCTGGACCTGTCGACGATGGACCCCGACAAGCCCCTGCGCTACGCGGAGACGGAGGCGGTGCGCAGCGCGGTGGAGGCGTTCACCACGGTCGACCCGGACCGGGACTGGACACCCCGCGACATCGCCCACTGGATCGGCATCGGCGGCATGGGCGTCGTCGTGGTGGGCAGCCCGGCCACCGTGGCCGACGAGATGCAGCGCTGGGTGGAGGTGGCCGACGTGGACGGGTTGAACCTGGCCTACACGATCACCCCGGGCAGCTTCGAGGACCTGGTGGAGCTGGTGGTGCCCGAGCTGCGCCGGCGCGGCCTGCTGCCGCCGTCCTATGCGGGGACGACGCTGCGCGAGGAGCTCTACGGGCCGGGGCAGACCCGGCTCCGGGAGGACCATCCCGGCTCGCGGTTCGCGCACCGCCCGGCGGTCGTCCGATGACCGGGGTGTGCGCGGTGCAGGTGATCGCCGACGCCGCCGAGGCGCTGGCGGTGGCCGCCGAGTTCGCCGCCCGGCTGGCCACCGGGGATGCCGAGCGGGACGCCAACCGCGAGCTGCCGCACGCCGAGATCGGCGAGCTGGCCGCCTCCGGGCTGCTCGGGGTAAACGTGCCGGCCCGGTTCGGCGGGGCCGACGTGGACGCGCGGACCATGGGCGAGCTGATGGCCGCGCTGTCCGCCGGGGACGCCAGCGTCGGTCAGATCCCGCAGAATCACTTCTTCTTCGTGCAGGTGCTCACCGAGGCCGCCAGCGAGGAGCAGCAGGCGTTCTTCGGCGCCGAGGTGCTGGCCGGGCGGCACTTCGGCAATGCGCTGTCCGAACGGGGCACCCGGACCGCCCGGGACTTCGCCATCCGGTTCGAGCCACGCCCGGGCGGGGACGTGCTGGTCGACGGCACCAAGTACTACGCCACCGGCTCCCCGTTCGCCCCGTGGATCCCGATCTACGCCAACGACCCGGACGGGCGCCTGATGGCCGCCTGGATCCCGGCCGACGCCCCCGGCGTGAGCGTGCTGGACGACTGGGCCGGGATGGGCCAGCGCACCACCGGCAGCGGCACCGTGCGGTTCGAGCAGGTGATCATCCCGGAGCGGTGGGTGGTGCCGATCTGGACGGTGTTCGAGCGGCCCGAGGTGTTCGGCGCGTTCGGCAACTACCTGCACGCCGGCATCGACCTTGGCATCGCGGACGCCGCACTGCGCGACGGGAAACAGCTGATCCACACCCTGGCCCGGCCCCGGGCCGAGTTCGACCCGCCGTCGGCCTGGGAGGACCCGCTGGTCATCCACAGCTTCGGTGAGCTGGCGCTGCGGGTACGGGCCGCGCGGGCGCTGCTGCACGACGCCGGCGAGGCGATCGAGGCGGCGCGGCGTGACCTGACCGTGGCCACCGCCGCCGAGGCTTCCATCGCGGTGGCGGCGGCCCGCGCGGCCGCGGACACCGCGGCGGTGAGCGTGGCCAGCGACGTGTTCGCCCTGGTCGGCACCCGGGGCGCGGCCGATTCGCTGAACCTGCACCGGCACTGGCGCAACGCCCGCACCCACACCCTGCACGACCCGCGCCGGCTCAAGATCCAGTACATCGGGGACCACGCACTCAACGACCAGCCGCCGCCCAGCACCGGCCTGGTCTGACACACCTGGGGGACAAGATGACCGTGCTCAGCACACCCGAACAGGCCCTCGGGGCCGCGCGGGAAGTGGCCGCGATACTGGCCAAGGACGCGGTGGAGCGGGACCGGGCCAACGCCGAGCCGCTGGCGGAGGCGCAGCTGCTGCGCGACGCCGGGCTGCCCGCGCTGCTGCTGCCCACCTCGGTGGGCGGGGCCGGCCAGGACTGGTCCACCGGGCTGCGGGCGGTGCGCGCGGTCGCCGAGGCGGACGGCTCCATCGCCCAGCTGCTCGGCTACCACTACGTCAACGCCGCCAACCTGGTGTGGGTCGGTGACGCGGACGGGCTGCGCCGCTGGGGCACGCCGTCCGCGGCCGAGCAGTGGCTGTGGGGGGACGCGGTGAACCCGGTCGACCCCGACCTGGAGCTGATCCCGGACGGCGGCGAGAACGGCACCGCGTACCTGTTGCGCGGCCGGAAGAACTTCGCCACCGGAGTGTCCACCGGGGATGCCTCGGTCGTGTCCGGCACGGTGCGCCGGCCGGACGGGACGCTCGGCGAGCACCTGCTCGTGGTGGTGCGCGGCGACGACCCCGGGCTGCATCGGGGCGGTGACTGGGACAACCTCGGCCAGCGGCTGTCCGCCAGTGGCAGCGTCACCTTCCACGACGTCCGGATCGCCCCGGAACAGGTCGTCGGCGCGCTCGGCATTGACCGCGCCACAGCGCGTGCCTCGCTGGTCACCCCGGCGATCCAGTCGGTGTTCGGCAACCTCTACCTCGGTATCGCGCAGGGCGCCCTGGCCACCGCACGGGAGTACACGCTGGGCACCTCCCGGCCGTGGCTGCTCTCCGACTCCGAGCAGGCCGCCGCCGACCCGTACGTGCTGGCCAACTACGGGCGGCTGGTCTCCTCGGTGCGCGCGGTCCAGGCGTTGGCCGACGAGGTCGGCGCGGAGCTGGCTCGCGCCGACGCGGCGGGCGTTTCGCTCACCTGGGAAGCACGCGGGGAGCTGGCCGAGCTCATCGCAGCCCTGAAGGTGGCCTCCACCGACGTCGCACTGCACGTCACCTCGACGGTCTTCGAGGTGACCGGGGCGCGGGCCACCAGCAACGCCGTCGGCCTGGACCGGTTCTGGCGCAACGTGCGCACCCACACCCTGCACGACCCGGTCGCCTACAAGCAGCGCGAGGTCGGCGACCACTTCCTGAACGGCACCCACCCCCCGTTCACCCTCTACACCTGAAAAACGGCTCTACCTGCAAGTTTGTACCCATATTGATCATTTGGGCCGTCCCTGGGCCGTCCGAGAATCCCTCTGGGAGCCGGGGAGCGTGGCCCACGCGGCATCGATGGCGCGTCGGGTGCCCCACCCACGGGGAACCGCCACCACCAGAAGACCCACACGGCCCGGCCTGGTACTCCGACCGGCGTTAGGGGAGCACAGCCGCGATCTCGGGCCTCAGTTTCAGCTCCGCACGCGCTTGAGGCGCCGCTCCGCGTACACCGAGCCGCCGACAGCGAACACCAGGGCGACCACAGCCAGGACGACGAATCCCGCCGTCGACACGCCCTGGTTCACCTGTGGCAGCACCAGGGAGGCGCCGAGGGTCCCACCGAGCGCGGCGGCGACTCCGGCCGTTCTCGCCAGCGCATCGACCCGATAGCGTCCGATGGCCAGGTACAGCAAAGCCAGCGCGAGGATGGGCACGGCCGCTACGGAGAACACCCGGTCAGCTTAGGGCTTGCACAGCGGGCCGTTGTCAGTTCTCCAGATCGCGATCGCATCGGTGAAGTACGTGGTGTAGCCGGCGCATTGGTTCTGCGCTGCCGCCTGGCTGATCGCGGCGATGCTGGCTCCGCCGTAGGTTCCGAAGATCATCGAGCAGGTTGCCGCGCCGGGGGCCTTCCACACCTTGGTGCATAGGCCGATCACCGAGGCCAAGAGGCCCTGCGCGGTGCCGGACGCGGCGGGCTGAAGCACGTTGTGCGTGTACGCCCGGCTGAACACCGTGTGGCAGGTCGGGTTGAACGCGCTGTAGCAGTCGTCACCGAAGCTGATGTTCGGATTGTTGTCCCTGGCGGCGGCGGTGCCAGTTCCAGCGACGAGCGCGAGCGCGACGGAGTGCCACCTGGTCGGCTACCGGTTCCGCGAAACGGCCCTCACCAGGCACTCAGCCAGGGCACCATCGCCCGATGTACACGCCGGAGGACGAACAACGGGTTGCCGGTGAGCAGCAGGCACTCGACGACGACATGCTCCTACTCGCGGCCCTAGCTGGTGCGGTGCAGCTGTCGCGAGCCCCCTACCGCGCATCCACTCCCGCGAGCGAGTTCCTGCCCGATCAAGAGCATCTTGTTGTGATCAGCGCCGCGTCCGGCCCCGCCTGGTGTTGGGGTGAGGCATCTCGATCACCAGGCGGCCCACGTGTCCTATGTGGACTGGGCCGGGCCGTGTGGGGGCCGTCGGAGCCTGAAAGACGCTGTAAGACACCGACAGAGACGGGCAGACCGTTTGGAGGCCGTCTGCGCAGGTCAGTTGGTAGATTCGAGCTGTTCTGGCTGGCCCGTGGGCTGACCTGGACGGGTGATACAGGTGAACACCCTCTACACCTGACCCGGCGGGCTCGCGGGGGAACGCCATAGGCCAACCGGCGCAACTTGGTTCGAGCCTTGTCTCGCGGGGATTGATGGCGCGCCGCAAGTGGGTAAGCGTGCGCATATGGAGGTGGACCGTGACAACCCCGACCGAACCCCGCGCGAACGGCACCGACTCTGCTGCTGAGCGCGCAGCCGCACCCGCAACCCGACGCCGATCGCATGGCACCCGCTTCAGCGAAGTCGCCCAGGGAGCTACCTCCCGGGTCAAAGGCACCGCGAAGAAGGTGAGCGGGGCGACGGCAGCCCGAGGCAAAGCCGCCCCGGAATCCGCGGCACCGGTGCGCCCGAAGGTCACGGCGCCGACCGACGTCGCCGCGATCGCCGCGGAGACCGTCAGCTCCACCGCGACGAAGCCCGTCGGTTCAACCGC
>DASXJJ010000156.1:0-3624 GCA_036497465.1 Pseudonocardia sp.
CCGACGCACACCACCCCGGCGTCTCCCCGCGAGCGGGCGGCACCCGCGTGCCGCCCGCTCGCCCCTGGGTGCACACGCCCGTTGAGACTCTGGCGGTGGCGGCGGACCTCGATCTCCTCGCGACGCACGACGCCGTGACCAGCACCAGGCTCGACTCGGCTGCGAGGCGCCGCGCCGCGCTCGTCGTCGACCACCTACTCGGTCCGCCACAGACTCCCCCCGGGCCCCGGATCGATCTCAGGCTCTCGACGATACGACCGGCCGGTTTCCTCCGAAAGCCTGGGCCCTGAGACCGTTCGGGTCACACGTCACCCGAAGGTACCCGGCCACAGGCCAGAGGAAGATCCACAACCGGGTGAACGGGCCAGGTCGGGGGCGTCCGAGGCCCGGTCCCGGTGCCGGTCGGCCCCGGTGCGTCCGGGCGGCCGCCCGGACGCACCTCGCGGGAGGGCGTGGCCCGGTCGCTACCCTGTCCGAGTGTCGCTCTACGCCGCCTACGGGTCCAATATGGATCCCGAGCAGATGAAGCAGCGGTGCCCGCACTCGCCGATGGTGGGCACGGGCTGGCTGATGGGCTGGCGGCTGACCTTCGGCGGTGAGGACTACGGGCCCGAGGGCGCGCTGTCCACCGTGGTCGAGGATCCGAGCTCGCAGGTGTTCGTGGTGCTCTACGACGTCACCGACGAGGACGCCGACGCCCTGGATCGCTGGGAGGGCGGCGAGCTCGGGCTGCACAAGAAGCTGCGGCTGCGGGTGCACACCCTCGAGGGCAGCGAGCTGGCGTGGCTGTACGTGCTGGACGCCTACGAGGGCGGGCTGCCCTCGGCGCGCTACCTCGGCGTGATGGCCGACGCGGCCGAGCAGGCCGGCGCGCCCGACGACTACGTGCAGGCATTGCGCACCCGTCCCAGCCGCAAGGTCGGCCCCTGACCGGCCGCATGATTGAACGTTCCGTTACCGGACAGTGACCGGCATCCGGCCGCCAGTTCATTCATTCGGGTGATGTAGTGGGAAAGGGCCTGACGGCCGCCCGCACCAGGGAGCACTATGAACTCCTTGGTCTTGCCACTTGTCGCTGGGGAGCGGGCGAGTGGCCGCGAGGGCCGGAGTCGCCGTCTCGGGGGATGGCAACTCCGGCCCTTTCCCCTTTCCTGGGGCAGGGACCGCCGGGCATCAGGGACCGCCCGGGGCGGTACCGGCCCCCGATCCCGGGGCCCGGCGGGGAGGTCGGCGTCTGCCGACCCGCCCCAGCCGGTACTCCTGGACCCACCCGCGAAGGTCTCGTCCAGGTCACTGGGGAGCGAACGCTTGGTTGCCGATTCAAGCCGCGGTGTCGGGCGAGCCGCCATCCGGTAGCCGGGGGGTGCCTGCCGAACGGCGCATCTCGCGCGCCGAGCGGCGGTATCAACCTTTGATCGATGCTTTGCGACCGCTCGTCCCGCACACCCCCGGCGGCGGGCGGCTGAACGGCCCAAACCACCCGGCGACCGGCGGTTCCCGGCGGCCGTCCGACCACCGGTCTACCGGGCGCACCTCCGGCGCCACTGAGCCCTCCCGGACCGGTTTCGGAGGGTGACCACCCGAGGCCGCGGTAGGAAATGTCTGTCCGACTCACACCGGAGAACACGATGCCGTACGTCATCCTCGCAGTGGCCTCGGAGCTCGAGGCCGAACGTCTCAGGCAGGACCTCGCCGAGAACCCGGGCGCTCCCCTGCACACCCCCCGCTGGGCCAATGCGGTCCACGCCACGCTCGTCGCGGAGCCCACCGCGCCGGCGGTCCCCGTGCCGGCGGTCCCCGTGCCGGCGGTCCCCGTGGCCCGGCACGACCTCGAAGACCGGGTACACGCGGCCTGAGGGCACCGGCTCGCCATGTCGTGCACACTCCGACGCTCGTACCCGGGCGGCCCGTCCGACCTGCCGGTCCGGATCACCGGGCCGCACCAGGTCGCGCTCGTCGTCCCCGGCCGCTGACCCTTGCACCCGCTGGACAACCCGGTGCTGGCCGCGCTGCGCGGCGGTAACGCCCGCTTCGGCGAGGGCGCCGGTTCGGTGTTGCGCTTCCAGCCGGACGTCGCGCCGTTCGTGGGCATGCCGACCGACCCGGGGCCGGCGGACTGGCGAGCGGTGGCCGCGCTGGCCGGCCCGGGCGGGGTGTGCGTCACCGCCGGGGTCGACGGCGCGCCGCCGGAGGGCTGGGAGGTGCTGGACGACCTGCCCGGGGTGCAACTGGTGGACGACGGCGTGGTCGGTGCACCGGATCCCGAGGCGGTGACGCTGGGCCCGGCCGACGTGCCGGAGATGCTGGACCTGGTCGCCCGGACCCGTCCCGGGCCGTTCCTGCCGCGCACCGTGCAGCTGGGCCGCTACCTGGGCGTGCGGCGCGACGGCGCGCTGGTGGCGATGGCCGGCGAGCGGATGCGGCCGCCGGGATGGGCGGAGGTCAGCGCGGTGTGCACCGACCCGGCCCACCGCGGGCAGGGGCTGAGCACCCGGTTGGTGCGCGCCGTGGTGGCCGGGATGCGCGAGCGCGGTGAGCGGCCGTTCCTGCACGCGGTGGCCACCAACACCGGGGCGGTCCGGCTGTACGGGTCGCTGGGGTTCACGCTGCGCCGGGAGATCCCGTTCCGCTCGGTCCGCGTCCCCGCCTGAACCGCCTGACAGCCGGCCGGCACCGGTCGCGGGTCGACCGGCCGGCCGGCACCGCGTCCCCGGCCGACCGGCCGGCCAGTACCGGGACCCAGCCGCTGAACCCGAGTAGCCCAGGGCCCGGCCGGGTCAGGACAGCCCGCGGTGGCGGCCCCACCATCGCGGCGCGACCAGGAACGCCTCCGCGCGCAGCGCCGCCACGACGATCCGCGGCAGGTCGTGCGAGCTGGGGAAGCAGACGAACCGGGGCACCCACAGCGGTTGGAACTTGGCGTTGGCCCGGTACAGCGACTCGATCTGCCACAGCCGCGACGCCCCGACCAGCACCCGCCGCCACAGCCGCAGCACCGGGCCGGCGCCGACCCGCTCGCCACGGGCGAACACCGCCCGGAACACCGCGAAGTTGAGCGACACCCGGCGCACCCCGTTCGCCGCCGACCAGCCCATCAGCTCGGCGACCAGGAACTCCACCAGGCCGTTGTCCGCCGACGCGCCGCGCCGCATCAGGTCCAGCGACAGCCCGTCCCGACTCCAGGGCACCAGGTGCAGCAGCCCGACCAGGTCGTCGTCCGGGCCGACGGCGCGGACCAGCACGCAGCAGGGGTCGCCCGGGTCGCCGAAGCGGCCCAGCGCCATCGAGAACCCACGCTCGGTCGGCCCGTCGCGCCACGCGGTGGCCGCCGCCCGGACCTCCTCCAGGGTGGCCTCGGACAGGTCGCCGACCCGGTCCACCCGGGCGGTCACCCCGGAGCGGCGGATCCGGTTCACCGCCTGCCGGACGGTACGCATCGGCCGGCCCTCCAGGCTGAACCCCTCGACGTCCAGGATGGCCTCGTCACCGAGTTCCAGGGCGTCCAGCCCGTGCCGGGTGTACACCGTCGCGGCCCGCTCCCCCGCGCCCAGCACGGCGGGCACCCAGGCGTGCTCGGCGGCCTCGGCCAGCCAGGCGGTGATCGCCCCCGGCCAGGCCTCGGCG
>DASXJJ010000157.1:0-6856 GCA_036497465.1 Pseudonocardia sp.
ACGCCGAGGATCTCGTCGAACCGGTCGTCGTCGTAGACGTGCACGCCCAGCACCGGCCCGAAGTACTCGGTCCGGAAGATCTCGTGCCCGGGGTCGGCGCTCTCCACCAGGGTCGGGGCCACGAACCAGCCCTCCTCGCCGTCCGCCGACCCGCCCGCCAGCACCTCGCACGACGGGTCGTCAGCCACCCGGCCCAGCACGCCGGAGAGCTTGTCGAACGCGCGGGCGTCGATCACCGCGCCGGTGAAGTTGGCCAGGTCGGCCGGGTCGCCCACCGGCAGCGACCGGACCTCCTCGACCAGGTCGTCGCGCATCCGGGACCACACCGAGCGGGGCACGAACGCCCGGGAGGCCGCCGAGCACTTCTGCCCGGAGTACTCGTAGGCGCCCCGGACCAGCGCGGTGCGCAGCACGTCGGGGTCGGCGGACGCGTGGGCCAGCACGAAGTCCTTGCCGCCGGTCTCGCCGACCAGCCGGGGGTAGCCCCGGTAGCCGGCGATGTTCGCCCCGACCTGGCCCCACAGGTACTGGAACGTGGCGGTGGACCCGGTGAAGTGGATGCCGGCCAGGTTGGCGTCGGCCAACAGGTGCTCGGAGATCACCCGGCCGTCCCCCGTCAGCATGGTGATCACGCCGGGTGGGAGGCCGGCCGCCTCGAGCAGCCGCATCGTGTACCAGGCGGACAGCGTCTGGGTGGGGGAGGGCTTCCAGATCACCGTGTTGCCCATCAGCGCGGGCGCGGTGGGCAGGTTGCCGGCGATCGCGGTGAAGTTGAACGGGGTGATCGCGTAGACGAACCCCTCCAGCGGCCGGTGGTCCATCCGGTTCCACACCCCGGGGGAGGACTGCGGCTGCTCGGTGAGGACCCGGCGGGCGAAGTGCACGTTGAACCGCCAGAAGTCGGCCAGCTCGCAGGCCGAGTCGATCTCCGCCTGGATGGCCGTCTTGCCCTGCCCGAGCATGGTGGCCGCGTTCAGGGTGTCCCGCCACGGCCCGGACAGCAGGTCGGCCGCCCGCAGCAGCACGGCGGCCCGGTCGTCGAAGCTCATCCGCGCCCATGGGCCGGCGGCCCGCAGCGCGGCCTCGACGGCGGCCTTGGCGTCCTCGGTGGTGGCGGTGCCGAAGCGACCGAGCACGTGCGCGTGCCGGTGCGGGGCCACCACGTCGACCATCGGCCCGGTGCCCAGGTGCTGCCGCCCGTCGACGGTCTGGGTGAGCTCCACCCGCTCGCCGGACATGGCTCCCAGCCGCGCGAGCAGGCTCGCCCGGCGGGCGCTGCCCGGGGCGTAGTCGTACACCGGCTCGTTACGCGGCGGCGGGGTCTGGCTGATCGCGTCCACGGTGCACCTCCGACGGCGGTCCGACGTCTGACGGTAGCCCGGCGGACGGCGCCGGCTCTGTGGCTGATCGGATAGAGTCGGCGCTCTGTTGTTGTGCGATCGGACGATCGGAGTCGCCGGTCGGAGAGGGAGCGCCCGTGCCGGGTGTGCCGCTGGACCAGCTGCTGGACGGCATCGTCGGCGTGCTCGTCGACCACGCCGGGCCGGTGGGCGCGCCCGAGGTGCGCGGGCTGGCCATCCTGGACCCCGAGGACGACTCGCGCGACCACCACGACGAGTTGGTGCTGGTCATCGGGGCGCGCGGGCGCGCTGCGCTACCCCTGGCCCGGGCGGCGGCCAGGGGCGGCGCGGCGGCGGTGGCGGTCAAGGCCGGTTCGCTGGAGGAGCTGACCGGGGCGGTGGCCACCGGGGCGAATGCTGCGCCGGCGCTGCTCGCGGTGCGGCCGGGGGTGCGCTGGGACCAGCTGGTGACGCTGCTGCGGGAACGGCTCGACGTGGCCGACCTGCAGCACCGCCCGGGTGGTCCCGGCCCGAACGGTGACGACCTGTTCGCCCTGGCCGAGGACGTCGCGGTGGCCACCGGCGGCATCGTGAGCGTGGAGGACGCCGGCGACCGGGTGCTGGCCTACTCCCGTTCCGACGACGGCGTCGACGAGCTGCGCCGGCTGTCCATCCTGGGCTGGCGCGGCCCGGAGCCCTACCTGCGGATGCTGCGCCGCTGGGGGGTGTTCGACCGGTTGCGCGCCGAGGAGCGGGTGGTTCGGGTCGAGGAGCACCCGGAGCTCGGGATCCGGCCCCGGCTGGCGGTCGGCATCCGGGCCGGCGCCCGCTACCTGGGCACGATCTGGGTGCAACAGGGCACGGCGCCGTTCGCGCCGGGTGCCGAGCAGGCGCTGGTCGGGGCGGCTCGGCTGGCGGCGGCGGAGATCCTGCGCCGGCGCACCGGCTCCGAGCTGGGCCGGGGATCCCGGCAGGGCCTGCTGGCGGACCTGCTCACCGGCCGGGCCAGCGCCGACCTGGTCGCGGGCCGGCTCGGCCTGGACCCGGGCGCGCCCGCGCTGGTGGTCGGGTTCGGCGCCCCACCGGAGCCCGACGTCCCGGCCCGCGAGCTGCACCGGGAGCAGGCGCTGGGCCTGGTCGCGGTGCACGCCGCCGCGCACCACCGGCACGCGCTGGTCGGGCTGCTGGACGGCCGGGTGTACGCGGTGCTGCCGGCCGTCCCGGCCACCCGTCGCCCCGGGGCGGCGCCATTGTGGGTGCGGACGGTGGTGGAGCTGCTGCGGGCCAGCACCGGCACTCCCGTGTGCGCCGGGATGGGGTCGCCCGTGCCCGGCCTGGCCGGGTTGCCCGCCGCCCGCTCGGAGGCCGACCGCGTGCTCGACGCGCTGCTGCGGCCGCGCCCCGACCTGGCCGGTGGGCCCGCGCTGGAGCGGGCGGTGGCGACCATCGGCGAGCTGCGCGCGGAGGTGTCGCTGGACGAGACGCTGGACCTACTGGCCACCCGCCCCGAACTGCGGCACCCCGGGGTCGCCGTGCTGGTCGAGCACGACGCCGAGCGGGGCGGTGACCTGGTGGTCTCGGTGCTGGCCTACCTGGAGGCGCTGGGCGACGTGCGGGCGGCGGCGGCCGGGCTGACCGTGCATCCCAACACGCTGCGTTACCGGCTGCGGCGGGCCCGTGAGCTGTCCGGGATCGACCTGGACGACCCGCGCGAGCGGCTGGCCAGCCACCTGCAGCTGTTGCTCGCCGAGCGCACCTCGGGGCCTCCGGGGCGGGCAGGGTAGCCGCCACCCCCGACGCTCCCGGCGCGCCGCTCCCGGTCCGTCCACCGCGGCCGAGGTTGTCCACAGCCGGCGGTGACGGGCTGCCCGGCCCACCCGCCGCGGCGCACGCTGACGCCCATGGACACCACCGGCGACCACGAGCTAGCCCTCACCCTCGACGACACCGGCCCGGCGGAGCAGCGGCTGCGGGTGCGCACCCCGGCCGACCTGGTGATCGCCGTGCCCTACCTGCTCGGGTTCCATCCTCGGGACTCGCTGGTCCTGGTCGGCATGCGCGGCGGCCCGGGCCGGCGGGTGGAGCTGACCGCCCGGGTCGACCTGCCGCCCCGCGCGCACGGGCCGGTGGTCGCCGCCGAGCTGGCCGAGGTGCTGGCGGGTCAGGGCTGCTCGGAGGTGGTCGCGGTGGTGGTCGGCGGCGGCCGGGCGCGGCGCCCCCGCGCCGACCTGGTGCAGGCGTTGCGCCGCTGCTGCGGGCCGCGCGGGCTCCGGGTGGTGGACGCGGTGTGGGTGCCGGAGGTGGCCGTCGGGGTGCCGTGGCGGTGCTACGGCCCGTGCGGCTGCGAGGGGGTGCTGGCCGACCCGGCCGGCTCACCGGTCGCGGCGGCCGCGGTGGTCGCCGGGCAGGTCACCTACCCCGACCGGCGTGACCTGGAGCGGTTGGTCGCCCCGGTCGACGCGGCGGCGGTGGGCCGCCGGTCCCGGGCGCTGGACGCCTGGTGCGACCGGGAGGGCCGCCGGGACGACCCGGTCGCTGAGGGCCCGGTGGAGTCGTTCGCGCTGGTGCGGTCCTGGGTGCGGCGGGCCGCTGAGGGCACCCCGGCGCTGGGCGACGAGGACGTGGTCGCGCTGTGCGTGGCGTTGTGCGACCCGATGGTCCGCGACGCCGCGTTCGGTCTGGCCACCGGCCCGGACCGGGCGGGCGCCGAGCGGCTGTGGACGGCGCTGGTCCGGGAGGCCCCGGACCCGGAGGCCGCCGAGCCGGCGGTGCTGCTGGCGCACTGCGCGATGCTGCGCGGGCACGGCGCGCTGATGGGCATCGCGCTGGACCGGGCCGAGCGGGCCTGGCCCGGGCACCGGCTGGCGGTGCTGTTCCGGTGCGCGGTGGACGACGGGCTCGGGGTCACCGACCTGGCGGCCTGGCTGGCCGAAGGCGCGGCCGAGGCCGCCGAGCTGCTGCGACGCCGGACGGCCCGGTGAGTGGGATGTCGGTCCCGTGCGCCGCGGTGCGGGGGTCAGCTCACGGCGGCGTGCCGCCGGGTGAACTCCCAGGCGTCGGCCACGATCCGGGTGATGTCGGTGCGGCTGGGCGACCAGCCCAGCTCCTCCTGGGCCCGGGCGCTGGAGGCGACCAGCACGGCCGGGTCACCGGCCCGGCGGGGTGCGGAGTCCGCGGGCAACGGGTGCCCGGTGACCCGCCGGCAGGCGTCGATGACCTCGCGGACCGAGAAGCCGGTGCCGCTGCCCAGGTTGTACACCCGGTGCGTACCGGCGACGGCGTGGCGCAGCGCCAGCAGGTGTGCGTCGGCCAGGTCGTCGACGTGGATGTAGTCCCTGATGCAGGTGCCGTCCGGGGTCGGCCAGTCCTCCCCGTAGACCTGCACCGCCTCCCGCTGCCCGGTGGCCACCTGCAGGACGATCGGGATCAGGTGGGTCTCCACCGTGTGCCGCTCGCCGAAGCGGCCGTGCGCGCCGGCCACATTGAAGTACCGCAGGCTGATAGCGGCGAGCCCGTGGGCGGCCGCGTAGCTGGCGATCGCGTGGTCGATGGCCAGCTTGCTCGCCCCGTACGGGTTGGTCGGGCGGGTGGGCGCGTCCTCGGGGATCGGCACCTGCTCGGGCTCGCCGTAGGTGGCCGCCGTGGAGGAGAACACCAGCCGGGGGGTGCGGTTCTCCCGCATCGCGTCCAGCAGCCGCAGCGTGGTCACCACGTTGCCGTGCCAGTACAGCTCGGGGCGCGCCACCGACTCGCCGACCAGCGACCTGGCCGCGAAGTGCAGCACCCCGTCGAAGCCCTCGGCCAGGGTCTCCGCAGCCAGGTCGCCCAGGTCGCCCTTGATCAGCCGGCACCCGTCCGGGACCGCGTCCCGGTGCCCGGTGGACAGGTCGTCGAGCACGACGACGTCGTGACCGTTCTCCACCAGGTGCGCGGCGCACACGCTGCCGACGTAGCCGGCGCCCCCGGTGACCAGCAGACGCACGTCCGACCCCCCGTCGCTCGACCTCGGACCGGCGTCCACGATGTCACGCGGGCCTCACCGGAGGACGACCGGGCGGCCGCTGCGGGCTCAGCGAGTCCGGATCAGCACCGCGTGCGCGATCAGCGGGGGCACGGTCGCCGGGTTGCTGCCGGAAGTCACCGGCACCGCGTCACCGAACCGGGAGATCGAGCCCACCTCGACGTCCTGACCGGGCACGACGCCAGCCGCCTTGAGGTCGGTCATCAGGTCGGCGTCGGCCTGCACGTGCTCGGCGATCCGGCGCACCTCGACCGTGCCGCCGCCGCGGCGGGCGAACTCGTCCAGCCGTTGCAGCCCCAGCTCCAGCCGCGGCGGCAGCTCGCTGCCGTCGGGCTCGGGCTGCTCGAGCTGCTCCAGCCCGGGGATCGGGTTGCCGTAGGGGGAGACCGTGGGGTTGCCGAGCAGCCGGACGAGCTTGCGCTCCACCGCGTCGCTCATCACGTGCTCCCAACGGCACGCCTCGGCGTGCACCTGCTCCCACTCCAGCCCGATCACGTCGGTCAGCAGCCGCTCGGCCAGCCGGTGCTTGCGCATCACGGAGACCGCACGGGAGCGCCCGCTGTCGGTCAGCTCGAGGTGCCGGTCACCGGCCACGACCACCAGGCCGTCGCGCTCCATCCGCGCGACCGTCTGGCTGACCGTGGGCCCGCTCTGGGCGAGGCGTTCGGCGATGCGGGCGCGCAGCGGGACGATGCCCTCCTCCTCGAGCTCATAGATCGTTCGGAGGTACATCTCCGTGGTGTCAATGAGGTCGTTCACGTCTGCCGCCCTTCATCCCCACCCATGGTATCCACTGCGCGGACGCTCCGACGCCGCCGACCCGATCGGCCGAGTCACACCCGCGTCCGCGCTGGCCGGGGCAGGATGGACGGGTGTCACCGCTGATCCGTCCCGACGCCCTGGCCCGCCTGCTCACCGATCACGACGACGGCCCGGCCCGGCCGGTGGTGCTCGACGTGCGCTGGCGCGTCGGCGGCCCGCCCGCGCGTCCCGACCACGAGGCCGGACACGTCCCCGGAGCGGTCTTCCTCGACCTGGACACCGCCCTGGCCGACCCGCCGGGCGCCGGTGGTCGCCATCCGCTGCCCGATCCGGACCGGTTGCGCGGCACCCTCGCACAGGCCGGCGCGGGAGCGGGCAGCGCGGTGCTCGCCTACGACGACGCCGACGGCGCGGTGGCCGCCCGGGCCTGGTGGTCGCTGCGATGGCTGGGCTGGCCGGCCGACCGGGTGCGGGTGCTCGACGGCGGCTGGGCGGCCTGGCGGGCCGGTGGCCACCCGGTGACCGCGGAGCCCTCCCGGCCCCGCCCGGCGCATCCCGTCGCCGCAACGCCGGCCGCGATGCCGGTGCTGGACGCCGACGGCGCGGCCCGGGTGGCCGGGGGCGGTGTGCTGCTGGACGCCCGGGCCCCGGCCCGCTATCGGGGTGATACCGAGCCGATCGACGCCCGGGCCGGGCACGTCCCCGGCGCGCGCAACGCCCCGTTCGCCGAGCA
>DASXJJ010000158.1:0-3735 GCA_036497465.1 Pseudonocardia sp.
CCGCTCGATCGGCCGGATCACCCACCGGCGCACCAACCGCAGCGTGGCCACCCCGGCGAGCAGGGCCAGCAGGGCGCCGCCGATCAGCGCGATCATCTCCAGCCGGCGGAACCCGTTGAGCCCGCCGATCGCGGCGTCCCGACGGGCGGACGTCACATCGACCAGGGTGTGCGCCGACGCCATCGCCCCGGCGAACAGCCGCTGCTCGAGGACGTAGGTCTGGTCGGCCGGCGGCCGGGGACCCGTCCGCTGCACCGCCTCCACCAGCGGCGTCGCCCCCTGCGCGCGCCACGCACCGAGATCGGCCACCAGCCGGTGCACCTGGTCGAGCACCTGGTCGTCGTCCGGCCCGACCAGCTCGCGCAAGTCGCTGACCTGGTCCTCCTGGCGCAGCACGGCGGCCTGGTACGCGGTGAGCCGGGCCGGGTCGCCGGACAGCGCGAACCCGCGCGCGGAGTTCTGCTCCTCGACCACCGTGGTCAGCAGGTCCGACGCCGTGCGCCGGGCCGGGCCGACCCGGTTCAGCAGGTCGTCCACCGCCTCCTCGTTGTCCGTGGTGACCAGCACCAGCACCACCAACGCGACCATGCCCAGCAGCCAGCCCAGCACGACCAGCGTGGTCACCCGACGGGCGAGAGTCCAGCGCCTCACCGGCGAAGCTCGGCCGCGGTCAGCAGCAGGGTCGCCACGTCGTCGCTCAGCGGGCCGCCATTGAGCTCCTCGGCGCGGCTAACCAGCCGGTCGGACAGCCCCTCGAGGTCATCGTCGCGCTGCTCGGCCAGCAGCTTCAGCAGGCCGGTGTTCCACAGCCGGTCCTGCCGGTCCGGCCCGCTGAAGCCCTCGATCAGCCCGTCGGTGTAGAGCATCAGCGCCCACCCCGGCGGCAGCTCGCTGGTGGTCAGCGGCCACTTCGGGTCCTTGAGCACCCCGAGCGGCGGGCCGAGCACGTGCGGCAGCTCGGTCAGCTCCGGGTGCAGCATCAGCGGCGGCGGATGGCCGGCGACCCGTACCGCGACCTGCGCGGGATCCTGGTAGATGGCCATCGTGCACAACGTGGTGAACAGCCCCGGCGCATGCCGCTCGCTGATCATCACCATCTGCAGCGCGGGCAGCACGTTCGGCTCGCCCACCCCGCTGAGCACCAGCGCCCGCCAGGACACCCGCAGCAGCGCGCCCAGGGCGGCCTCGTCCGGGCCGTGCCCCGCCACGTCGCCGACCACGGCGTGCACCGAACCGTCCGGGCAGCGGATCGCGTCGTAGAAATCGCCGCCGAGCAGCGCGCGCCGCCCCGGCCGGTACGACGGGTGCACGTCGACGAAGCTGTCGTCCAGCAGCAGCCGCGGCAGCAGACCGCGCTCCACCCGGGCCGACTCCGCGCGCTCCAGCTGGGCCTCGCGCAGCCGCAGCGCGTTGCGCTCCGCCCGGCGCCGCTCCACCGAGTAGCGCACCGAGCGGGTCAGCAGCTCGCCGTCGACCGCTCCCTTGACCAGGTAGTCCTGCGCACCCTCGGCCATCGCGGCCGCGCCGAGGTGCTCGTCGTCCAGCCCGGTGAGCACGCAGATCGCGCAGTACGGCGGGGCCTGGCTGCGCAGCGCCCGCAGCGCGTCGAGCGGGTCCTTGCCGACCAGGTCGGGCAGCTGCAGGTCGAGCAACACGCAGTCGACGCTGGCCAGCCGCGACTCGGCGACCGCGTCGGCCACGTTGCGCGCCACGGAGAGCTCGATCGGGGAACCGACCTCGGCGAGCAACTCCTGTACCAGGAAGACGTCGCCCGGATCGTCCTCGACGAGCAGCACCCGACGGGCGGACACCTGGGTCGACGACGTCAGCGGCGTGGACGGACCTGACACCCACGACCTCCGGTTCGCCGGGTCTGATTCGGACTGCGTGCTACGGACAGCGCAGTCTAGAGCGGCACGTCACAGTGTCGAACGGCCACCACGAAGACCACCACCGAGCGGCGTAGTAACAGGTGGCGATGTGGCGAAAGATGAGCGGAAACAGTGCACCGGAAGCGCGTCCGGGCGGTGGTGTGCGGATGGCTGACGCCGGTGGCGGCTTCGGGGCTTCGGGGCTCCCGGTAACCGGGGGGCGATCAGAGTGGCCGGGATGGTCGAAGTGGTCGAAGTGGTCGGAGTGGTCAGCTCGTCGGGGTAATGGGCGTGGCCGGTTGGTCCTGATCGCCGTTGCGCGCGGATCGACCGCGCTCAGTGCCCCCGAACCGCCCGAGATGGCGATCACCGCGTACGGGCGGTGACTTCAGAGGCGGAAGTGGGGTGAGTGGTGGCGGTGGCACGTGCCTGGGGGTGGCAGGCCGCGAGCGGCCGTGGCTGGGTGCCGAGAGCGGGCGGAGCGGGTTAGGAGGCCACTCCGGCGCCGAGGACTCCGGACAGCACGGACGTGAACAGGCCCAGCCCGTCGGCCGAGGGACCGGTAGCCGGGTCGATGGCGTGCTCGGGGTGCGGCATCAGACCCACCACGCGGCCGTCGGCGGAGCAGACGCCGGCGATGTCGCGGCTGGACCCGTTCGGCGCCGGCTCGGCGTAGCGGAACACCACTCGCCGGTCGCCCTCCAGCTCGTCGAGCGTGCTCCGCTCGGCGACGTACTGTCCCTCGCCCGACTTCAGCGGCACCAGGATGCGCTGGTCTTCGGCGAACGAGCTGGTCCACGCCGTGTCGGTGTTCGCGACCCGCAGGTGCACGTCACGGCAGATGAACCGCAGCCGCGCGTTGCGGGTGAGCGCCCCGGGCAGCAGCCCCGCCTCGCACAGGATCTGGAACCCGTTGCAGATGCCGAGCACCGGCATGCCCCGCCCGGCGGCCTCCACGACCGGCCCCATCACCGGGGCGAACCGAGCGATCGCGCCGGCACGGAGGTAGTCACCGTAGGAGAACCCGCCGGGGACGATCACCGCGTCCACCCCGCGCAGCTCGGCGTCGGCGTGCCACAGCGGCACCGCCTCGGCCCCGGCCCTGCGGACCGCGCGGGCAGCGTCACCGTCGTCCAGCGTGCCGGGGAAGGTGATCACCCCGACGCGGGCGTTCGCCCCGGTGCTCGTGGCGGGACTGGTGCTCGTGCCGGGGCCGGGGCCGGTGCTCGTGCCGGGGCCGGTGCTCGTGCCGGGGATCGAGCCGGTGCCGGAGCGGGTGCCGGTGTTCATGCCGGGACTGGTGCTCGTGCCGGAGCGGGTGCCGGTGCTCATGCCGGGACTGGTGCTCGTGCAGGAGCGGGTGCCGGTGCTCATGCCGGGCCGCCGTCGGGCAGCCGGGTGACCCGCCAGTCCTCGATCACCGGGTTCGCCAGCAGCGTGCCGGCGATCTTCTCCAACGTCTCGTCGTCCACGCTGTCGTCGACCTCGAGTTCGAAGTGCTTGCCCTGGCGCACGCCGTGCACCCCGGTGAACCCGAGGCGGGGCAGCGCGCCGGCCACCGCCTGCCCCTGCGGGTCGAGGATCTCCGGCTTGGGCATCACGTCCACCACCACACGGGCCATGCGCCCCACCCTAGAACGCGGAGGCCCGCTCCGGCGGCTCGCCGCTGTGACGGTGACCGCACGCGGTCGTTCCGGTGCCGCCCCGCGGCCGACGGCACAGACCACCGACAACCCGCACAGACCCGCCGCGGCCGGCACAACGCCTGTAGCGGCTGTGCGACGCGTGGCAGGTCTGTGCCGGGTCGCGGCGGGTCGAAACGCGCGGGTGGCTGACCCTGTCCGGCCGGCGCAGAGCTACGGCG
>DASXJJ010000159.1:0-14197 GCA_036497465.1 Pseudonocardia sp.
TGGCGCGGGCGACCTGCTGGCCGCCGAGGTGAGCGCCGCGCGGCGGGTGGGGCTGCGGTTCCACCCCAGCCGGGGGTCCATGGACCTCGGGCGCAGCGCGGGTGGGTTGCCGCCGGACGAGGTGGTCGAGGACATCGAGGACATCCTGGCCGCCACCAAGGAGGCGGTCGACACCTTCCACGACCCGTCGCCGGAGTCCATGCTGCGTATCGCCGTCGCGCCCTGCTCGCCGTTCTCGGTGTCCGGTGACCTGCTGAAACGGGCGGCTGAGCTGGCCAGGAGCCGGGGCGTGCGGATGCACACCCACCTGGCCGAGACGGCCGACGAGGAGCAGTTCTGCCGGGAGCGATTCGGCTGCTCGCCGGTGGAGTACGTGGAACGCCTCGGCTGGCTCGGCCCGGACGTGTGGCTCGCCCACGCGATCCACCTCAGCGACGGCGCGATCGGCACACTGGCAACCACCGGCACCTCGGTGGCGCACTGCCCCTCGTCCAACGCCCGCCTCGGCGCCGGCATCTGCCGCGCGCGGGACCTGCGGGACGCCGGCGTCGCGGTCGGTCTCGGCGTGGACGGGGCGGCGTCCAACGAGGCGGGCTCGTTGCTGGAGGAGGTGCGGCACGCGTTGCTGTTCGCCAGGGCGCGCGGCGGCCCCCGGGCGCTGACCGTGCTGGACGCGCTGGAGATGGCGACCATGGGCGGCGCGCGGGCGCTGGGCCGGGAGGCCGAGATCGGCTCGATCGAACCCGGCAAGCTCGCCGACCTCGCGGTGTGGCGGCTGGACACCCTGCCGCACGCCGACATCGCCGACCCGGTCGCCGCGCTGGTGCTCGGCTCGCCGCCGCCCCTGGAGCTGCTGCTCGTGCACGGCAGGACCGTCGTCGAGCATGACCACGTGACGGGCGTCGACGAGGCCGAGGTGGCCAGGGCGGCCCGTCGTTCCCACCACACCCTGCTGGCCCGATCCGGAGCGATCTCATGAGTACCCCCACCCGCACGCCGACCGGCGCCCCGCGCGAGCTCACCGGCCCGACCACCGGCGGCTCCGCCCGCGGCGTCGGGGCCAACGCGCTGCGCCCGGACGCCGCGCTGAAGGTCACCGGCGAGTTCGCCTACAGCAGCGACCTGTGGACCGACGACATGCTGTGGGGCGTCACGCTGCGCAGCCCCCGGCCGTACGCCCGGATCCGCTCGATCGACGTCGGCGAGGCGCTGGCGGTGGCCGGCGTGCACGCGGTACTCACCGCCGAGGACATCCCGGGCCGCAACGTCTGCGGCCTGGAGCTGTCCGACCAGCCGGTGCTGGCCGAGGGAGTGGTGCGCTACCAGGGTGAGCCGGTCGCGCTGGTGGCCGCCGACCACCCGGAGATCGCCCGTCAGGCGGCCAAGCGGATCCGGGTGGACTACGACGTGTGGAAGCCGGTCACCGACCCGGTCGCCGCGCTCGGCCACCCGCACTGGAACCAGGTGCACGACAGCTCGGCGGAGCCGTCCGGGCTGAGCCGGGAGGCCGCGCACATCCACCCGGCCGGCAACATGGTCCGGCACGTGAAGGTGCGCAAGGGCGACCCGGAGCCGACCGCCGACGTGGTGGTCGTCGGCGAGTACACGGTCGGGATGCAGGACCAGGCGTTCCTCGGTCCGGAGTCCGGGCTCGCGCTGCCGGCCGAGGACGGCGGGGTGGACCTGTACGTGGCCACCCAGTGGCTGCACGTCGACCAGAAGCAGATCTGCGTGGCACTGGGCCTGCCGCCGGAGAAGGTGCGGCTGACCCTGGCCGGGGTCGGCGGCGCGTTCGGCGGCCGCGAGGACCTGTCGATGCACGTGCACGCCTGCCTGCTCGCGATGCGCACCGGGCGGCCGGTGAAGATGGTCTACGACCGGGAGGAGTCGTTCTTCGGCCACGTGCACCGCCACCCGGCCGTGATGCGCTACGAGCACGGCGCCACCCGCGACGGCACGCTCGTCTACGTGCACTGCGACGTCTACTTCGACGGCGGGGCGTACGCCTCCAGCACCCCGGCGGTGGTGGGCAACGGCGGCACGATGGGCATCGGCCCGTACGTGGTGCCGAACGTCCGGGTGGACGCCTACGGCGTGTACACCAACAACCCGCCGTGCGGCGCGATGCGCGGCTTCGGCTCGGTGCAGACCGCGTTCGGGTACGAGGCGCAGATGGACAAGCTGGCCGACGCGCTCGGGATGGACCCCGTCGAGCTGCGGTGCCGTAACGCCATGGAGCAGGGTTCGGAGGCGCCGACCGGCCAGATCGTGGACAGCCCCGCGCCGGTCGTCGAGCTGCTGCGCCGGCTGGAGGCGATGCCGCTGCCGCCGCCGCTGCCGCCGCCGCTGCCGCCGCCGCCGCCGCTGCCGCTGCCGCCGCCGCCGCCGCTGCCGCCGCCGCTGCCGCCGCTGCTGTCCGGGCGTCCCGGTGGTGGGGCCGACGAGGTGGACCTGCGGGAGATGCCCGGCGGGGTCGGCAACACCACCCACGGCGAGGGCGTCCGGCGGGGAGTGGGATATGCGGTGGCCTACAAGAACGTCGGGTTCTCCGAGGGCTACGACGACTACTCGACCGCCCGGGTCCGCATGGAGGTGGTGGCCGGCGCGCCGTCGGTGACCGTGCACACCGCGGCCGCCGAGGTCGGGCAGGGCCTGGTCACCGTCGAGCAGCAGATCTGTCGCACCGAACTGGGCGTGGAGGACGTCGTCGTGCACCCGAAGGACACCGGGGTGGGCTCGGGCGGATCGACCTCGGCGTCCCGGCAGACCTACATGACCGGCGGCGCGGTGCGCGCGGCCTGCGAGCAGGTCCGCGACGGGGTGTTCGGCCTGGCCCAGCAGCGGTTCGGCCGCACGGTGGCCGACCTGCGGCTGGAGGGCGGCAAGGTGGTGAGCGACCGGTACGGGGTGCTGGGCACGCTGGCCGACGTGCTCGGGGGCGAGGTAGTGGAAGAGACGGTCGAGTGGCGGCACCGCCCGACCGAGCCGATCGACCCGGAGACCGGGCAGGGCTTCGCACACGTGCAGTACGCGTTCTCGGCCCACCGGGCGGTGGTCGACGTGGACGTGGAGCTGGGCCTGGTCAAGGTGGTCGAGTTGGCCTGCACCCAGGACGTCGGGAAGGCGATCAACCCGGAGGCGGTGGTCGGCCAGATCCAGGGCGGCTCCGCGCAGGGGCTGGGCCTGGCGCTGATGGAGGAGATCCAGGTGAGCAACGGGGAGATCCGCAACCCGTCGTTCACCGACTACCTCATCCCGACCATCCTGGACATGCCGCCGATGCGGATCGAGGTGCTGGAGTACCCCGACCCGCACGCCCCGTACGGGCTGCGCGGGGTCGGGGAGCCGCCGACCATCTCGTCCGGGCCCGCGGTGCTGGCCGCCATCCGGGCCGCCACCGGGCTCGCGCTGACCCGGGCGCCGGTCCGGCCCGAGCACATCACCGGGACGTGACGCGATGCCGCTGATGTTCCTCAACGGCACCGCGATGGCCGGCGGGGCTGACCACCACCTGGTCGGTGGCGCCCCGCTCGTCGCGCGGACCACCACCGCGCCCCGGTACCGGTTCCATGCGGTGCTCGGGGCGTACCCGGCGCTGGAGCCGGTCGCCGAGGGCGGGGTGAGCGTGGTCGGGGAGGTGTACGACCTGTCCTATCGCCAGCTGCGCGAGGTGCTGCTGCCCGGCGAGCCGGACGGTCTGGAGCTGGGTGTGGTCGAGCTGGCCGACGGGTCGGGAGCGCTGGCGATGGTGCTGCGTCGCGAGCACGACGACCCGCCCCGGCTGGACATCTCCGATCTGGCGTCCTGGCGGGCGTACCGCGAGGGCTGAGGTGCCCCCGATCCCGTGCCGGGCCCGCGGCGGTTCACGGCGCCGGGATGAGGGCGAGCTGCTGAAGAACGGTCACACCGTCGTCGAGGCCGACCTCCTCGGTGATGAGGCCGTTCTCGACCTTGAGGATCGTGGTGCCGGTGAAGCGCATCGTCCTGCCGGTTCCCGCCGGTAGCGAACCGATCGGCAGGTCGTCGAACGCGTCCCCGGTGTGGGTTCCGCCGCCTTCCCACTGACCCACGACGTAGTCGCCTTCCGCGATCAGCCCGGCCGTTCCCCAGAAGCCGAGGTCGGGGAAGGCCGACCGGAACGCGGTGGCGAAGGCGCGCACCTCGTCACGACCGCGGCAGGGGGCGTGCAGCGAGTACTCGAAGCGGATGTCCGGGGCGGCCAGCTCGTCGATCACGGCCGGGTTGAAGTCCTTGCCCCAGAACTCGGTGAACCAGCGGCCCACAATGGCCTTGTTGTCGTCCGTGGACATGTTTCTTCCTTTCGCGGTGCGCGGGTATTTCTGCCGGTGCCGGCGATTACCCGCCGACAGACCGAGAACCCCGGACGCCCGTCTCGGTTGCACCGAGGGGCCGGCGGGCGGACCGTCGAGCGGCGCGGCGCCGCGCGCTACGGTGTTGCCGCTCGGCGGAGATCGCGTGGTCGGACCGCGCACGACGGATGACGGGGCTGAGGTAGCGATGGCCGGCGCGGAGGACGGGACCGTCGGCGGGCCGCCCGGTTCGGGCACCCCGGCCCGCCGCCCCCGCCGGGACGCCGAGCGCAACCGGCGGCTGCTCGTTCAGGCCGCGATCGAGACGTTCCGCGACGAGGGCCTGGACGTGGCGCTCGATGCGATCGCGCGCAGGGCCGGGGTGGGGAACGCGACGCTCTACCGGCACTTCCCGACCCGTGAGGACCTCTACGAGGCGGTGTTCGCCGGAGTCCAGGAGCGGTTGACGGAGGTGCTGGCCCGCTACGAGAGCGTCCTGGACGGCCGGGCGGCCCTGCGCGCGTTCATCGTCGAGATCTTCACGATCAGCCCGGCCAGCTCGGCGCTGGGTCGGCTGGCCGATGAGCGCCTGGACGTCTCACCGGTGCTGATGGAGATCGTCGAGGAGGTCCGAGGCACGCTGCGGCGGCTGCTGACCCTGGCCCAGGAGCAGGGCACCGTGCGGCCCGACGTGAACCACGAGGATCTCGAGCTGCTCCTGGCCACGCTCAGGCCGATCATGGTCGCGTCGATCGAGGTCGCGCCGAGCCTGGGGCGCCGCCACCTGACCCTGCTGCTGGACGCGCTGCGGCCGGAGGCCCGCACCATGCTTCCCCCGCCGGAGGCCACCCGGGAGCAGCGGGACCGCCTGGGTCGCGCGGCCCGCAACGCCTGACCCCACGCCATGCGTGCTCCCTGTGGTGTCGGTGCGCGAACGCGCGAAAGCCCCCGGCGGCGGGGTGCTGCCAGGGGCTGGTGGTCGGTTGGTGGGCTGGTGAAACGAAGGGGCTGGCGAGTCAGCGCAGCCGGTAGAGGCTTCCGGCACTCGGCCTCGGCGTGCTCAGCGCGCCCACTGACGTCTCCGCCGCCGGACGCCGCCTCGGCACCGTCCGGACCGGTGGCTACGCCGGCCCGAGCGCGGCGCGGGTCAGCTCCCGGATCGAACGCCCGGCCGCCTCCATCGGCTCGCGGTCCCGCGCGGCCCGGCTGAGCAGGAACGCCCCCTCGAGGAGCATGATCAACGCGTGGGCGAGGGTCCGGGCCGCCTCCCGGTCGGGCACCCAGCGGCCGAACCACGTCGTCGCCTCGTCGACCCACTCGGCGAACACCTGCGCGGTGGCCAGCCGCAGCACCTCGTTGCTGCTGGCGACCTCCAGCGCCATGGTGGCGATCGGGCAGGCATCGGCGTAGCCGGTCGCGGCGAGGTTGTCCGCGGCCGCCCGGAACGCGATGTCGAGTGACTGCAGCGGATCGGGTGTGCTGTCCAGCAGTGCCAGCACCGTCCGCATGTACTCCGGCCCGGACCCCCGGATGATGTCTTCCGCCAGCTGCTGCTTGCCGCCGGGGAAGAAGTGGTAGATGGAGCCGAACGTCGCCCCCGCCTCGGCCGCGATCCGCTTCAGGCCGGTGGCCGGGTAGCCGTGGCGGCGGAACAGCACGGCGGCCGCGTCCCGGATCTTGGTCCGGGTGTCCGGCTGCGTGACCATCCGCACTCCTCCCCGGGGCCGGGGCCGCTCCCGTCCCGCCAGCGGTGGTCAGCTTACTGTAGAACGTTCTATCCAGACGGCGCGCCGGGCGTGGAGGACGAGCGCCACGCCTCGGTGCATAGGGTCGAGCGGTGCTCAGACTCGGATTCCCGGTGATCGGCGTCATGGACCTGCCCCGCGCCGTTGCCTTCTGGACGGCCGCGCTCGACCTGGTGTACTCCGGCGAGTGGGGCAGCGACGACTGGCGGACCCTGCACCACGCGGATGGCTCCGGCCGGGCGCTGGGGCTGCAGCGCAGCGACTCCCCGGTCGAGGCGCATCCTCGCGTCCACCTCGACCTGACCGTCGAGACCGCCGCCGAGCAGGACAGCGAGGTCGACCGGCTTGTCGGACTCGGGGCGCACCGGATCGACTGGGACCGGTACCCGCCCGCCCCGGATTTCGTGGTACTGGCCGACCCGGACGGGAACCCGTTCTGTGTCGTCGACCTGAGCCACGCTCCCTCGGGGTGACCGCGCGGCCGGGAGCCCGCCGTGCCCCCGGTTCAGGTCGTGGCGGTCGCCGCGGCCGTGGCCAGGAAGAACAGCCTGCCGGGCTCGATGTGCACCCGTGAGGTGGCGAAGCCGGCCGAGGTGAGCCGGCCGGGCAGGGTGGCGGGATCGAGCAGGACCATGGTGTCGCCGATGTGCAGCAGCCGGAACCGAGGGCTGGACCGGCTGTCGAGGCCACGGAACAGCCCGCCCGGCCGCAGGACCCGCGCGACCTCGGCGAACAACCGGTCCTGCGCACTCGGCGAGGGCACGTGATGCAGCATCGTGAAGCAGACGACCGCCGAGAACCGCCCGTCCGGGAACGGCATCGCCGCGCCGTCGCCGTGCACGATCTCGACCCGGTCGCCGAACTCGGACCGCAGCCTGCGCACGGACGCCTCGTCGATCTCGATCGCGGTCAGCCTCGGCACCCGGTCGACCAGGATGCGGGTCGTGGCGCCGAAGCCGGGGCCGATCTCCAGCACGTCCTCGCCGAGGTCGAGGCCGGACAGCGACGCGGGCAGCAGGTCGGCCACCTTCCGGGCCCAGGTGTCCGAGGCGCACAGCTTGCGGTGGAGGAGGTTCATCGGCATGTGCCCAGTCAACCGGGCGGCCGTTCGTGGCGGCAATGCGCGCAGCGGCCATGGAATGTCGGGTTGACGCCACCCATACTGACCAGATGCCCGGCGTCCTGACGCGAGGCCCCTCGGTGATCGGCGCGAGCGAGTTGGTCGTGGGGGCCTTCCCGCTCGAGCCCGGCTTCTGGTTCCCCGCGCACGACCACGCCCACCCGCAGATCCTGTGGACCCCGCGCGGGGTGGTCGCCGTGGCCGTCGCGGACGAGCGCTGGGTGCTGCCGCCCACCCGGGCACTGTGGATGCCCGCCGGGGTGGTGCACCGCACCGGGTCCAGCAGGGGAGCGCTGTTGCACAGCGCCTACCTGCACGCCGAGCACGCGCCGAGGGGAGGCGTCCGTCCGGTGCTGCTCGCCGTGTCTCCGCTGCTGGCCGAGCTCATCCGGCACCTGCGCCGTGCGGATCTGACCGGCGGCGCGCGGACCAGGGCGGAGGCTGTGCTGCTCGACCTGCTTCACCCGCTGCCGGCCGGCCCCTTGCGCGTCGCCATGCCGTCCGACGCCCGGGCCGTGACGGTCGCGCGGGCGCTGCACGACGACCCCGCCGACGGCCGGGGCCTGGCCGCGTTCGCCCGGTACGCGCACACCAGCCCCCGCACGCTGAGCCGGCTGTTCGTGGCCGAGACCGGGCTGAGCTTCGAGCGCTGGCGCACCGGGATCCGGATGTGGGCGGCGCTTCCGCTGCTCGCCGACGGCCACCCGGTGACGCGCGTTGCGCACCTGGTCGGTTACGCCACCGCCAGCGCCTTCCTCGCCGCGTTCCGCCGGACCGTCGGCACGACGCCGAGCGGCTATCTGTCCGAGGTCGACCATGGCTGACCCCGGCCAGGTCGTTCGGCGCTATCAGTAACCACCGGTAACACTGTCCACTCGAACCACGATCAGCCGGCATGACACTCAACGGGCACAGTGGCCCCAGCGGGGACCCCGCGCCGAACCCACAACTTCAGTCCGAGCTGCTCACCGTCGCCGAGGTCGCCGCCGCGCTGCGGGTGTCCAAGATGACGATCTACCGGATGGTGCACTCCGGGCAGCTCCCGGCCGTGCGGGTGAGCCGGTCGTTCCGGATCCCGGCGAGTGAGGCCTGGGCGATCCTGCGTGGCGACCAGACCCGCCCCGCCTGATCGGGGTGCCGAGGGCGACCCGCCGAGGTGGGGGAGCGCCACGCCCCCGTGGTCGCGCTCTCCCGCCCGGTGACCGGGCCCGCATCTCCCAGCCCATCGGGCGGAGGCGCCACCGCCCGGGCGCGGAGCTGCCCTAGCGGTTCCCGGACCGGTACCGCGCGGCGTACCGTGCCGCCGCCGCCGCGCGCTCCTCGGCGTGGAGCTCGTCCCGCGCCCGCTGCGCGGCCCACGGCGGGTAGCCGGCCCCGCTGACGCGGCGTTCGACCGAGCCGTCGAGGAAGTACAGCGCGTACTGCAGCCCGACCAGCCAGCCGAGCAGCGTGGCGGCCAGCCGAATCCACAACGGGCCGGGGATCAGCAGCAGGATCGGCACCGCCGCCAGGCTCATCTGGACGAGGGCCCGGACGAAATGCCGGAGCACCCACGTGTCGCAGGACGCGTCGTGCAGCACCCACTCCCGGTGGCGGGGTGGAAGACCTCCGCCGAGCGCGTACCAGAGCCAGCGCATCGGGCCGGGCCGGGTGACGGTCACGAGGTCCACCGTAGGCCGCGCCGGGCGAGTGCGCGCCGCCTGATGCCGTGCCTGACGAGCGACGGACGTCTCCGACCCGATCGGCTAGCAACAATGCAACACATTAGTCGTTTTGTCGGACAGCGCGCTAGTCTGGCGCGATGAGCGAGCCCTCCAGGCGCACCGTCGCGCGCACCGCCAAGCTCGGCTCCATACCGGTCGGGTTCGCCGGCCGAGCCGCGGCGGGATGGGCCAGGCGGGTGACCGGCGCGGACCGCACCGAGCTGGCCGCCGAGATGGCGGTGCGCAACGCCGACCAGCTGTTCGCCGTGCTCGGCGAGCTCAAGGGCGGCGCGATGAAGCTCGGCCAGGCGCTCAGCGTCTACGAGGCGCTGATCCCGAACGAGCTCGCCGAGCCGTACCAGCAGGCGTTGATCAAGCTCCAGGCCAGTGCGCCCGCGATGCCGGCCAGGGACGTCCACCGGGTGCTGGCCGAGCAGCTGGGCCGCAACTGGCACACCCGGTTCGCCGAGTTCGACGCCGACCACGCGCACGCGGCCAGCATCGGCCAGGTGCACCGGGCGACCTGGCACGACGGCCGCGAGGTCGCGGTGAAGATCCAGTACCCCGGGGCGGACCAGGCGCTGCTGTCCGACCTGCGCACGCTGCGCCGGCTGTCCAGGTTGCTGCAGATGATCGTGCCCGGCGCGGACGTGCGGGCGCTGATCGGGGAGATCGCCGAGCGGATGGCCGAGGAGCTGGACTACGCCCGCGAGGCGCACAACCAGCGCGCGTTCGCCGCCGCGCTGGCCGACGACGAGCGGGTGCGGGTGCCGAAGGTCATCGGCAGCGCACCGAAGGTGATCATCTCGGAGTGGCTGGAGGGGGTCCCGCTGTCCACGTTCGCGCACCGGCCGGCCGTCGACGAGGCCGACCAGCGCACCCGGGACGAGATCGGCGACATCATGATCGAGCTGCACTTCTCCTCGCCGGCACGGGCCGCGCTGCTGCACTCGGACCCGCACCACGGCAACTTCCGGCTGCTGACCGACGGGCGGATCGGAATGCTCGACTTCGGCGCGGTCACCCACATCCCGGGTGGCATCCCGCGCCCGCTGGGCCAGATCCTGCGGCTCGCCGCCGACCGGCGCAGCGACGATCTGCTGGAGATGCTGCACGCCGAGGGTTTCGTCGGACGGGCCGACCAGGTCACCGCCGACGACGTGATGCGGTTCCTCGGCGCGTTCGCCAACCCGCTGCGCGAGGAACGGTTCCACTACAGCCGTGAGTTCATGCAGGCCGAGGGCGGCCGGGTCACCGACCTCGACGGAGACTTCCGCACCGCGCAGTCGATGAGCCTGCCCCCGCAGTATCTGATGTTTCTCCGCGTGGTGGTCGGCTGGATGGGCATCCTGTCCCAGATCGACTGCACGGTGGCCACCCGGCCGATCGTGGAGAAGTGGGTGCCCGGTTTCACCGACCGGCTGGACGCCTGACGCCCTCGGGCAGGCGAGCGGATCATCCGGCGGGTTCCGTATCCGCCGGCGCGGGGGTACGAAGGAGGGACGACGGCAACGAGGAGGTTCCGGCGATGGCGGCGCACGATGTGGTGGTCCGCGGCGGCACGGTGGTCGACGGGCACGGTGGTCCGCCCCGCACGGCGGACGTGGCGATCGACGGTGACCGCATCGTCGAGGTCGGCCGGGTCGCCGAGGCCGGGGCACGGGAGGTCGACGCGGCCGGCGCGGTGGTGGCCCCCGGCTTCGTGGACATCCACACCCACTACGACGGCCAGGCGACCTGGGAGTCGCGGCTGCAGCCGTCGTCCTGGCACGGGGTGACCACCGTGCTGATGGGCAACTGCGGGGTGGGCTTCGCGCCGGCGCTCCCGGAGCACCACGACCGGCTGATCGAGCTGATGGAGGGCGTCGAGGACATCCCGGGCATCGCCCTGCACGAGGGGCTGGCCTGGAACTGGCTCACCTTCGACGAGTACCTCGGGGCGCTGGAGGCCCGCCCGCACGACATCGACTTCGCCACCCAGGTGCCACACGCCGCGCTGCGGGTGCACGCGATGGGGCAGCGGGCGGCCGCGCGGGAGCAGGCCACCGGCGAGGAGGTCGCGCTGATGGCCAAGCTGGCCGCCGAGGCGGTGCGGGCCGGCGCGCTGGGCTTCTCCACCTCGCGCACGCTCAACCACAAGAGCATCGACGGTGAGCTCACGCCGTCCTACGACGTCCGCGCCGACGAGCTGGTGGCGATCGCCGCCGCGATCGGGGAGACCGGCACGGGAGTGCTGCAGGTGGTCACCGACTTCCCGGACCCGGCCGAGGAGTTCGCCCTGCTCCGCCGGATGGTGGCCGAGTCCGGGTTGCCGCTGTCGGTGTCGCTGGCCCAGGGCGGCATCTCCGCCGTGCAGGCCGGGCCGGGCCAGCTGTACCGGCAGGTGTTGCGGATGCTGGAGGAGGCCTGGGCGGACGGGCTGCCGATCCGGGCGCAGGTCGCCGCCCGGTCGATCGGGCTGATCCTGGGCCTGGAGAACACGCTCAACCCGTTCATGACCAACCCGGTGTGGCAGCGGCTGAGCGAGCTGCCGGCCGCCGAGCAGGCGGCGCGGATGCGCGACCCGGCGTGGCGCGCCGAGATCCTCGCGGCGCAGACCGGCGCGACGGACACGGGCCGGCTGGGTGGCACCCTGATCCACCGCTACGAGCTGATGTACGAGCTGGCCGACCCCCCGGACTACGAGCCGTCGGCGGCCGAGACGATCGCCGCCCGGGCCGGCGCGGCCGGGCTGGAGCCGGCCGAGCTGGCCTACGACGTCCTCACCGCCGGCGGCATGCTCTACGTGGCCGCGCTGAACTACCAGGACGGCCACCTGGACGCGGTGCACGAGATGCTGCGGCACCCGCACACCCTGCCGGGGCTCTCCGACGGCGGCGCGCACGTCGGCACGATCTGCGACGGCAGCTTCCCGAGCACCCTGATCCAGCACTGGGTACGGGACCGCCCCGGCCCGCGCCTGGAGCTGCCGTTCGTGGTACAGCGCCAGGCCAGGGACACCGCGCGCGCGGTCGGCCTGCTCGACCGGGGCGTGCTCGAGCCGGGCTACCGGGCCGACCTGAACGTGATCGACGTCGACGGGATGCGGCTGCACCGCCCGGAGGTGCGTCACGACCTGCCGGCGGGCGGGCGACGGATGATCCAGCGGGTCGACGGGTACCGGCACACCTTCGTCGCCGGGCAGGAGACGTACACCGACGGCGAGGCCACCGGCGCGCTGCCCGGCCGGCTCATCCGAGGCCCCCGCCGAGCGCCCTGAGCCCGAGCCGGACGGGAGGTACGTTGATCGGTATGACCACCATCGGCGAGAAGGCCGCGGAGCTGCTCCGCCTGCACACCGACCCCGAGCTGCTGCTCGTCGTCAACGTCTGGGACGCCATCACCGCGACCGTCGTGGCCCGGACGGCGGGCACGAGGGCGCTCGCGACCGCCAGCCACAGCATCGCCGCCGCGCACGGCTACGCCGACGGCGAGAACATCCCGAGGGACGAGATGATCGCGGCGGTCGGGCTGATCGCCCGGACGGCGGGAGACCTGCCGGTCACCGCCGACCTCGAAGCGGGCTACGGCGACGCGGGCGGGACGGTGGCGCGCGCGATCGACGTCGGCATCGTCGGGGCCAACCTCGAGGACCAGATGAAGCCGCTCGCCGACTCCGTCAAGGCGGTCGAGGCCGCGGTGGCGGCGGGCGAGGCGGCCGGGGTGCCGTTCGTGCTCAACGCCCGCACGGATGCCTTCCTCAAGGCCGACGACCGCGATCCGGGCGAGGTACTGGCCGACGCGGTCGAGCGCGGCCGCGCCTACCTCGATGCCGGGGCGTCGAGCTTCTTCGTGCCGGGCAAGCTCGACGAACGGACCGTGGGCCACCTGGTCGAGGCCCTGGGCGAGCGCAGGGTCAACCTCATCGGCATCCCCGGTTCGATCGACCTGGCCGCCGCGCAGCGCCTGGGGGTGGCCCGCGTGTCCTACGGCCCGTGGAGCCAGAACGTGGCCCTGACGGCACTGGCCGAGCTCGCCGAGGACGTCTACGCCGGCGGCGGCCTGCCCGGCGACACTCGGAAGCTCAACTAGGAACCCGAGGGCGACCGCCTCAACCGGCACGGGTCCGCCGGGTCGGCGGCCGCACCGGGGCGTCGGCCAGGATCACCCCACCGACCACGGCGAGCACCAGTCCGCACGTCATCGCCGGCCACCAGCCGGGGCGGACGGTGTCGCCCAGCAACGCGATGGCGACGAGGCCGGGGACGATCGCCTCGGTGACCAGGAACACCGCGGTGACCCGGGCCAGGTTGGCCCGGGTCAGCGCGCGGGAGTAGCTGATCAGGCCGACGACCCAGAACGCGATCACGAGATAGGTCGCGGGCTGGGTGAGCAGCCCGGCGACCCCGCCGGTGGTGTGCATCGCGCGTACCGCGAGGGACGTCCCGCCGAACCCCAGGCCGGCGATGACGGCCATCGGCCAGGCGCGCGCGCTGGACCACAGCGCGACCAGCGCCACGAGCAGCACCCCGACCGCAATGATCAACATGAGGTGCGCGGTCCACGAGACGTCCGGCGGCGGGTCGTCGCCGGAGCTGCCCGCCACGAGCACCAGGCCGACCAGGCACGCCCCGATCGCGACGCGGTCACGGACGCGCAGTACCGAACGGTGCAGCATCCGGGCGGCGAGGGCGGTGACCGCGATCGCGCCGCCGAGGATGGCCTGCACGGCGAAGACCGGCAGGTGGCGCAGCGCGACGACGGTGCAGGCCCAGCCCAGCCCGTCGACGACCAGACCACCGAGGTAGAGCGGCTGGGTGACCAGTGGCCGGCGCGTCGCGACCCGCCCGGTGGCGTCGGACTGGAGCAGACCGGCGGCGCTGTTGAGCACCGTCGCGCCGAGGGCGAACAGCAGGCCGATCAGCACGCCTCACCCCAGGTTCTCGGCCTCGTGTACGACGTGAAGCCCAGCGCGGTGTCGCCACTCTAGTCCCATGGTCGACTAGGCTGCTGCGCGCGGACTCCGGGGGGAGTGGACACATGGCCGCCGTACCGACGTATCTGAACGCCCACGCCGACGAGGGGCGGGAGCGGCGCAGGCTGCGCCACCTCGAGGCCTGGCACGACCCGGCGACCGTGCGACACCTGCGGGCGACCGGCATCGGGGCGGGCTGGCGCTGCCTGGAGGTCGGTGCCGGCGGCGGCTCCATCACCCGGTGGCTGGGTGAACAGGTGGGCACGAGCGGCTCCGTGGTCGCGCTCGACGCCGACCCGAGGTACCTGACCGATCTGCCGGGTACCGTCGAGGTGCGCCGCCACGACCTGCTGGTCGACGACCTG
>DASXJJ010000160.1:0-3147 GCA_036497465.1 Pseudonocardia sp.
CGGGTTCCTCGACTACGCCGAGGCGCACTCGGCGGGCCTGCGGGTGATCTTCGGGCACAAGTACCGCAGCACCGAGGTGATGCGGGTGGTCAGCGAGCAGCGCGCCGCGCGGGTCGACCGGGTCGTCGAACAGGTCGCCGGCGCCCGGCCGGGCTGCGCGGACGTCATCCGGGCCTCGGTGGCGCTGTACACGGCGTTGGACGGCGCGGTGTCCTTCATGGAGACCGCCACCCTGCGCTGGCTCGAGGACGGCGTCCTCGGCCGCCCGGCGATGCGGATGCTGCTGATGGGCGCACTGAGCTCGGCGCTCGCGCTGGCCGCCCAGATCGACCCGGAGCTGCGGCTGGACCTGACCGAGCCCGGTGCGCCGCAGCAGTCACCGCAGCAGTCACCGGACGAGAACACGTCATGAGCAACGCGGTGCCCCGGCGCCGGGAGAACAGGGGAGGTGCCCGATGACGCACGCGTGATGGCCAGGTGGGCGGCGACGCAGGGGTTGCTGCGGTTCGGGCTGAACCGGCAGGCCCGCCGGGGCAACCTGGACGCCCGGCTCATGGTCGACCCCGCACTGCAGGCCGACCCGTTCCCCCACTACGAACAGCTGCGCGCGGAGTACCCGCTGTCCAAGGGCAGTTTCGCCTGGGCGACGGTGCACCACGACGTGTGCACCGAGGTGCTGCGCGGCGAGGACTTCGGGGTGGCCCGCCCGGACCTGATCCTGCCGGCGCCGGCCCGCGCCGTGCTCAAGGTCGTCGGCGCGCGCACCTCGCCCGGCCCGATCGACCCGCCGTCCATGCTCTCGGTGGACCCGCCGGACCACACCCGCTACCGCAAGCTGGTCAGCCGGGTGTTCACCGCGAAGGCGGTCGCCGGGCTGCGCGAGCGCACCGTGGAGGTCGCCGACCAGCTGCTCGACGAGCTGGCCGCCGCCGACCGGGGCGACCCCGTCGACCTGGTGGACCGCTACGCCAGCCTGCTCCCGGTCACGGTGATCTCGGAGATCCTCGGGGTGCCGATGTCCATGCGCGAGCAGTTCCTGGAGTGGGGCGACGGCGCGGCCGCGTCGCTGGACCTCGGGCTGTCCTGGTCCCGGTTCCGGCGCAGCGAGCAAAACCTGGACGCGCTGCACGAGTGGTTCCTCGGTCACTTCCAGCGGCTGCGCGCCAACCCGGGCGAGGACATCCTGTCCCAGCTGGTCGCGCTGGTGGACGAGGACGGCGGCCGACTGTCCGAGCCGGAGCTGTCCGCGACCGCGCTGCTGCTGCTCGGCGCCGGCTTCGAGACCACGGTGAACCTGATCGGCAACGGTGCCGCGCTGCTCTTCGACCACCCCGAGCAGCGCGGCGAGCTGGCGGACGATCCGTCGCTCTGGCCGAACGCTGTCGACGAGGTGCTCCGCTTCGAATCGCCGGTGCAACGCACCGCCCGGCGGGCCCGGCGCGACACCGAGCTGCACGGCGTGCGGGTCGCCCAGGGCTCGGTTGTGGTCACCATGCTCGGCGGCGCGAACCGCGACCCGCGCAGGTTCGACGACCCGAACCGCTTCGACATCCACCGGGCCAACGCCCGCGAGCACGTCGCGTTCTCCAGCGGCCTGCACTTCTGCCTGGGCGCCGCGCTGGCCCGGATGGAGGGCGAGGTCGCGCTGCGGCGGCTCTTCGAACGTTTCCCGCACCTCACCCCGGCCGGCCGGCCGCACCGCCGCCCCACCCGGGTACTGCGTGGCTACGACGCGATGCCGGTACTGGTCGGCTCGCACGCGGTGGCCCGCTGACTCGGGCGGCGGTGATCAGACAGCGGTGATCAGACAGCGGTGGCCAGACAGCGGTGATCAGGGGGCGGTGGCCAGCAGGTCCTCGGACACGGCCCACAGCCGCTCGGCGTTCGCCGGGTCCAGCGCGTAGCGGGCCACCCCGTGGAGACCTCCGGGGCGTCGGTCGACGACCTCGGTCTCGTTGCAGTCGACGAAGTACCGGCCACCGACGCCGGCGAGCAGCGGCGACACGGCGAGAAGCACCGACGTCGCGGCGCCCTGCTCCACCGACTTGATCAGCTCGGCCGGCACCCGCCCACTGCCCGGGCCGCCGATGTGCCGCTGCAGGTTGGTGTAGATGGCGCCGGGCATCAGGGCGTTCGCGGTGATGCCGTCACCGGACCAGCGCCGCGTCGCCTCCACCGCGAACAACACGTTCGCGGTCTTGGACTGCCCGTAGGCCAGCCACGGGTCATAGGGCCGGAAGGCGAAGCTCAGGTCATCGAAGATCACCGGTGAGGCCTGGTGGCCGGTGGAGCTGACCACCACGATGCGCGCGTCGCCGGCGGCGGCCAGCGCGGCGTGCAGCCCCGTCGCCAACGCGAAGTGGCCGAGGTGGTTGGTTGCGAACTGCAGCTCCCAACCCCGCCCGGTGTACTGCTCTGGGCACGCCATCACGCCGGCGTTGTTGACCAGGACGTGCAGCGGGCCCCGCCACGACGCCACGAACGCGGTGACCGACGCCGGGTCCGCCAGGTCCAGGGGCGCGACGTGCAACGCCCGGTTGCCCGTGGTCGCGGTGATGTCCTTGACGGTGCGCTCGCCCGCGGCGGCGTCACGCACCGCCAGGGTGACCTCGGCACCGGCGCCGGCCAGCGCCCGCGCCGTCTCGACGCCGATGCCGGACGCGCCGCCGGTGACCACCGCGCGGCGGCCGGTCAGGTCGACGCCGGCCGCGACCTCGGCGGCGGTGCTGGCGAAGCCGAAGGGGGTCTTGATGAGACTCACGGTGTGAACTCCTAGGTAGGTCAGGGACTACTGGGTGAGGGATTGGTCCAGGTAGCGGGACGGCGTTCCCCCGTGCCAGGGCAGCACGTCGCCGAACCGGACGAGCCCGCCGTAGGTCGCCGGGTCGACGCGGGGGGACAGCGCCAGCTCGAGCACCGCCCGAGCGGCCTGCGCCGGCGTCTGCGCCTGGCTGAAGTCGTCGAACCACGGCCGCGACGCCCGCGTGTCCACGAGCCCCGGGCAGACCGAGGCGACCAGGGTGCCGTCCGCCAGGTCGCTGGCCCGCCGCTGTGCCGCGACCGCCCGCACCGCGGCGACCTGGGCCACCTTGGACGGCACGTTGATCCAGCGCGGCCACCCCAGGTCCTCGGCCGTGCCGGCGTGGA
>DASXJJ010000161.1:0-9371 GCA_036497465.1 Pseudonocardia sp.
GGCGGCGAGCGCGCGGCCGACCTCGGCGTCCGGCTGAGCTACGCCGACGTGCCGCACGAGACCGAGACCGATCCGGTGGCCGCGCTGGACCGGCTGCCGCCCGGCGAGGTGGACGTGGTCGCCAACTACACCGCGTTCCACGCACTGCGCAGGCGGCTCGCCGACGGGGCCCGCGCGGCATGACCGACGCCTCGGCGGTGACGATCGCGCTGCTGCTGCCGGACGTGCTCGGCACCTACTCCGACTCGGGCAACGCCACGGTGCTGCAGCGGCGGCTGGGTTGGCGGGGCGTGCCGGCCCGGGTGCTGCGCTGCACCGCCGACCGACCCCCGCCGACCGGCTGCGACGTGTACCTGCTCGGCGGCGGGGAGGACACCGCCCAGCTGTTCGCCGCGCGCTGGCTGCGCGAGCGGCGCGCGCTGCGTGGGGCACTCGCGCGGGGTGCGGTCACCCTCGCCGTGTGCGCCGGCATGCAGATCCTCGGCCGGTGGATGGCCGACGAGCAGGGCGTGCGGCATCCCGGTGCCGGGCTGCTGGACCTGACCACCAGCCCGCGCGGGCGGCGGGCCACCGGGGAGCTGGTCGCCGACTGCGTGCTGCCCGGGGTCGGCAGGCTGTCCGGGTTCGAGAACCACCGGGGCGCGACCGCGCTGGGCTCCGGCGCGCGGCCGCTGAGCCGGGTGCTGTCCGGGGTGGGCAACGGCGTGCGGCCGGGGCGCGGCGGTCCCGTGGAGGGTGCGGTCAGCGGTCGGATCGTGGCCACCTACCTGCACGGTCCGGTGCTCGCCCGCAACCCAGCGCTGGCCGACCACCTGCTCTCCGAGGTGCTCGGCTCGCCGCTGCCCGAGCTGGAGCTGCCCGACCAGGCCGCCCTGCGCGCCACCTACCTCGGCCCGCGTTGACCCGGCCGGCCGCGCGTACCGGCCGGGACCGGGGCGCCGATCCACGTACGGCTCAACGCCCGTCGGCCAGCCAGCGGCGGAGGTCCTCGCCGTGCTCGTCCAGCTCGGGCGGAGCCAGCGGGTAGCGGGCCGGGGTCGCGGACATCCGGATCGGGTTGCGGGTGGTGGGCACCGTCCGCCCCGCCTCGCCGACCTCGACCACCGGCTCCAGGCCCAGCTCCTCGGCCAGGGTGAACCCGCCGTCGACGGTGTTGATCGGGCCGGCCGGCACCCCGGCGTCGACCAGCGCGGCGAACCAGTCGTCCGCCCCACGGGCGGCCAGCCGCTCGATGATCAGCCGGCGCAGCTCGGCCCGGTTCGTGGTGCGGTCACCGTTGCGCAGGAACCGGGGGTCGTCGGCCAGCTCGGGCATCCCGAGCACCCCGCACAGCCGGCGGAACAGGTTGTCGTTCGGAGCTGCGATGATCAGCTCGCGGTCGGCGGTCGGGTACGGCTCGTACGGGTAGACGCTGGGGTGCGCGTTGCCCATCCGGTAGGGCACCACGCCGCCCGCCGAGTAGGCCGAGCCCTGGTTGACCATGCCGAACAGCGCCGAGCTGAGCAGGTTGACCTCGACGTGCTGGCCCTCGCCGGTGGCGTCCCGGTGGCGCAGCGCGGCCAGGATCCCGATGGTCGCGTGGCTGCCGGTGATCACGTCGATCACCGAGACGCCGGTGCGGTACGGCGGCCCGTCGGCATCCCCGGTCAGGCTCATCAGCCCGGACGCCGCCTGCACCAGCAGGTCGTAGCCGGGCAGCCGGGCGCCCTCGCCGGTGCCGAAGCCGGTGATCGAGGCGTAGATGACCCTCGGGTTGGCCGCGCGCACCGAGTCGTGGTCCAGGCCGAAGCGGTCCAGGCCGCCCGCCTTGAAGTTCTGGATCACTACGTCGGCCCTGCGGGCAAGCTCGCGGGCCAGCGCGGCGTCGCTGCCGTCGCGCAGGTCGAGCACCACCGATCGCTTGCCCCGGTTGAGGCTCAGGTAGTAGGTGGCGATGTCCCTGGCCCCGCCGTCCCCGTCGGGCACGGTGCGGGCCGGCGGCGTCCAGGACCGGGTCTCGTCGCCGGCCGGGCTCTCCACCTTGATCACGTCGGCGCCCAGGTCGGCGAGCAGCATGGTGGCGTGCGGGCCTGCCAGCACCCGGGAGAAGTCGGCGACCAGCACCCCGGAGAGCGGCGCGCCGCCCGCCGGCTCATTCCCCGCCGGCACCGTCATCCGTGGCTCCTGTTCACTGCGGGATCGGCGGTCGACATGGGCACGGACCGGCACGACCGAACACCCGGCCGGCCAGCACCGCGGCCACCGCCGACCCTAGGCGGGCTCCGCTCCCGGTGCGCGGCGAGACCCGGTCTCCCGGGCCGGCCGGGTCAGCCGATCACCTCGGCCGGCGTGGTCGCGGGCAGGCCGTGCGCCTCGCCGACCTCGGCGGAGGTCAGCGTGCCGCCGTGCGTGTTCAGCCCCTCGGCCAGGCCGGGGTCGGCGCGCAGCGCGTCCCGCCAGCCCCGGTCGGCCAGCCGCAGCAGGTACGGCAGGGTCGCGTGGGTGAGCGCGTGGGTGGAGGTGTGCGGCACCGCCCCCGGCATGTTCGCCACGCAGTAGAAGACGGTGTCGTGCACCCGGTAGGTCGGGTCGGCGTGGGTGGTGGGGCGCGAGTCGGCGAAACAGCCGCCCTGGTCGATGGCGATGTCCACCAGCACCGCGCCCGGCCGCATCCGCGCCACCAGCTCGTTGCTCACCAGCTTGGGTGCGCGTGCCCCGGGCACCAGCACCGCCCCGATCACCAGGTCGGCCTCCAGCACGGCCTGCTCGAGGGCGAGCCGGGTGGAGTAGACGGTGCGCACCCGGCCGGCGTAGCGCTCGTCCAGCTCGCGCAGCTTGTCCAGCTCCAGGTCCAGCACGGTGACCCGGGCCTGCATGCCGGCGGCGATGGCGACCGCGTTCTGCCCGGACACCCCGGCACCGATCACCACCACGTCGGCGGCCGGCGCCCCCGGCACGCCGCCCATCAGCACGCCGCGGCCGCCCGCGCCACGCATCAGGTGGTAGGCGCCCACCTGCGGGGCGATCCGGCCGGCGACCTCGCTCATCGGGGCCAGCAGCGGCAGGCCGCCGCGCGGGCCGCGCACGGTCTCGTAGGCGACGGCGGTGGTGCCGGCGTCCAGCAGCGCGCGGGTGCACGGCTCGGACGCGGCCAGGTGCAGGTAGGTGAACAGGGTGAGGTCGGACCGCAGGTGGCCGTACTCCGACTCGATCGGCTCCTTGACCTTGAGCAGCAGCTCCGCGGCCTCCCAGACGGCGGCGGCGTCGCTGAGGACCTGTGCGCCGGCGACCTTGAAGTCCTCGTCCGGGATCGACGAGCCCGCTCCGGCGTCCTGCTCGACGAACACCTCGTGGCCGTGGCCGACCAGCTCGTGCACCCCGGCGGGAGTGATCGCCACCCGGTGCTCGTTGTTCTTGATCTCGCGGGGTACGGCGATCCTCATGGCTGCTCCTCAGGCTCCGGTGGTGCGTGTCCGGTAACGCCAATTATGAAGATGTGCCGCTACAGAGAGAACCATTTCGTCAGTTAATTCTGTATGATCGGCGTGTGTCCGAAGAACATGCGCTCCGCTCGTCGCACGTGGGGGGTCGGCCGCAGGATGTGCGGGATGACGCCCGCCCGGTGCTCGACCGGGTCGACCGGGAGCTGCTGCGGCTGCTGGAGCGCGACGCCCGGATGCCGAACAACGCGCTGGCCGAGGCCGCCGGCATCGCGCCGTCCACCTGCCTGGGGCGGGTCCGCTCGCTGCGGGCGCGCGGGGTGATCCGGGGCTACCACGCCGACATCGACCCTGCGTCCACCGGCCACCCGCTGCAGGCGATGATCTCCGTGCGGCTGCAGAGCGACGCGCGCAACCGGCTCACCGAGTTCGTCGCGCGGATCGGGGCGCTGCCCGAGGTGCGCGACGTGTACTTCCTGGCCGGGGTGGACGACTACCTGCTGCACGTGGCCACCGAGGGCACGGCGGCGCTGCGCGACTTCGTGATGACCCTCAACGGCTACCAGGACGTGGCCGGCACCCAGACCAGCCTGATCTTCGACCACATCCGGGTGCCGCAGACCTACTGAACCGGCGGGTGGAAGCCGCCGGTCTCCCGCTCCAGCAGGCCGGCCAGCCCGAGCAACCGGACCTCCTCGCCCCAGCGGCCGATCAGCTGCGCGCCCACCGGCAGCCCACCGGCCGTGCGACCGGCCGGGACGGCGACAGCCGGCGCGTGCGTCGCGGTGGCCAGCGCGATCCAGTCCAGCATGTGCAGGTAGGGCACGGTCGTGCCGTCCACCTCCAGCTCCCGCGTCGGCATGGCGCCGGACTGTCGGTGGCCGAAGGCCGGTACCGGGGAGACCGGCGCCAGCACCGCGTCCCAGTCGGCGAACCAGGCCCGCAGCGCCTCCGTGAGCCCCGCGCGGACCACCTGGGCGCGGGCCACCGCCCGGTAGCTGGCCGTGGCGGCCAGCACGAACGCCTCCTGGCTGTACCGCCCCGCGCCCTCGGCCACCGCCCGCTCGGCGCCCGCGCGGCCGGCCGCCAGCTGGTCGTAGGCGCGGTCCGGCAGCCCCGCCAGCATCAGCGGGAACAGCAGCGTCAGGTAGCAGTCCAGCAGCCGCCCCACGTCCAGCGGCGGCCGCGCCTCGACGACGTCGACCCCTTGGGCGCGCAACCCCTCGGCCGCCCGCAGCACCCCGGCCCGGGCCTCCGCCGAGAGGGCCAGCCCCGGCTCGTCCAGCCACAGCGCCACCCGCGCCGCTCCCCCGGCACTCGACACGGCGCGCGGGCCGTCGCCGGAACCCGGGTCCGCACCCGGCCGCCCGCGCAGCACGTCGAACAGCAGGGCAAGGTCGGCCGCCGTGCGGGCCATCGGGCCGGCCACGCCGAGGTCCATCTCCACGTACGGCCCCGGGCCGGGCGGCACCTGCCCGCGCATCGACAGCGTGCCCCAGGTCGGCTTGAGCGCGTACACCCCGCAGAAGTGGGCCGGGTGCCGCAGCGAGCCGCCGATGTCCGAACCGATCTCCAGCGGGGTGACCCCGGCGGCCAGCGCCGCGGCGGCCCCGCCGGACGAGCCGCCGGGCGTGCGTTCGAGGTCGTAGGGGTTGCGGGTGGTGCCGTACACCGCGTTGAACGTCTGGAAGTCGCCCAGCATGGCCGGGACGTTGGTCTTGCCCCACACCACCGCCCCGGCTGCGCGGGCGGCGGCCACGACGTCGGCGTCCGGCCGGTCGTCCGCTCTTGCCGCCAGCGCCGGCACGCCCGAGACTGCCGGCATGCCGAGCACGTCGAAGCCGTCCTTCACCGTCATGGGCAGCCCCGCGAGCGGCCCGAGCGGGCGGCCGCGGGCCCGGTCGGTGTCGATCCGGCGGGCCTGCTCGGCCGCGGCGTCCAGGTCGGTGGCCACCACGGCGTTGATCCGGTCGTGCCACGCGTGATGCCGGGCCAGGTGCGCGTCCAGCAGCTCCTCGGCGGACACCCGGCGCTCCCGCAACGCGGCCAGCTGGTCCGTCGCGCTCCCGCCGGCCAGGTCGGTCATCGCGCTCCCTCCGCCCGGGCCGGAGCCGGGCGCGGCCGCCCGGACGGTGCCGTTCCCGGCCGATCGACCTTGACGATCTCATACCCGGGTCGCATAGTGTTGCGCACCGATTCGGGCGTTGTGCATCGCGCAACCCGGTTATCTCGGCCGGTCGGCGGCGCTGAGGTGGAAGGTCGCTCATGACGGCGGAGACGCAGCAGGATCAGCCCTCGCAACCCCCGGTCACCCGAGGTTCGCACCGGGCCGCCCAGCCGATCGAGTTCCGCAACGTCACCAAGCGGTACCCGGGCCAGGACAGACCGGCGATCGACAACCTCTCGCTGACCGTCCCGGCCGGGTCGATCTGCTGCCTGGTCGGCCCGTCCGGCGGCGGCAAGACCACGGCGATGAAGCTGGTCAACCGGCTGATCGACTTCAGCGAGGGCGACGTGCTGGTCGGCGGGCGCAGCGTCGGGTCGGTCAACGTGACCGAGCTGCGCCGCGACATCGGCTACGTCATCCAGCAGGTCGGGCTGTTCCCGCACATGACCATCGGCGCCAACATCGCCGTGGTGCCCAGCCTGCTCGGCTGGTCCAAGGACCGCACCCAGGACCGGGTCGCCGAGCTGCTGGACCTGGTGCGGCTGGACCGCGCGCTCGCCCGGCGCTACCCGGCGCAGCTCTCCGGCGGCCAGCAGCAGCGGATCGGGCTGGCGAGGGCGCTGGCCGTCGACCCGCCGGTAATGCTGATGGACGAGCCGTTCGGGGCGCTCGACCCGATCACCCGCTCGGCCATCCAGGACGAGTTCCTGCGGCTCCAGGGTGAGATCCACAAGACGGTCATCTTCGTCACCCACGACATCGACGAGGCGATCAAGATGGGTGACCGGATCGCCGTGCTGCGCGAGGGCGGGGTGCTCGCCCAGTACGGCACCGCGGACGAGCTGCTGGGCAGCCCCGCCGACGACTACGTGGCCGACTTCGTGGGCGCCGACCGCGGCCTGAAGCGGCTGTCGCTGCGGCCGATGCGCGAGCTGGTCGGCGACCGGCCGGTGCCCACGGGCGCGCCGACGGTGCGCGCCTCGGCCACCATGCGGACCGGGCTGTCGGTGCTGTTCGCGAGCGGGGCCCCGGTGCTGGGCATCGTGGACGACGACGACACCCCGCTGTCCGCGGTGACCCTGGACGAGCTGCGCGCGGCGGTGGCCACGGCGCCCGCCGGACACCGGGACGGCCGGTGAGCGCGCCCGCCCCGCCCGCGCAAGGCCCGGTCATCCCGGACTTCGGCGGCGGTGGCTGCCCGAGCGACGCCACGTTCTGCTGGTCCTGGGTGCGGGACAACTGGTCCGGCGAGCTCGCACCGCACCTGTGGCAGCACATCTACATCACGCTGATCGCCGTCTCCATCGGGCTGGTGATCTCGCTGGCCGCCGCGGTGGTCGCCTACCGGCTGGGCTGGTTCGAGAAGGGGTTCCTGGCCTTCTCCACGGTGCTGTACACGATCCCGGCGCTGGCGTTCTTCCTGTTCTTCGTACCGATCACCGGGTTGAGCCTGCTCACCGTGGAGATCGGGCTCGTCGGCTACACGTTCCTGCTGCTGTTCCGCAACGCGCTGGCGGGGCTGCGCTCGGTACCGCCGGAGGCCACTGCCGCCGCTGCCGGGCTGGGCATGACACCCAGGCAGATCTTCCTGCGGATCAACCTGCCGCTGGCGGTGCCCTCGATCATGGCCGGCGCCCGGATCGCCACCGTCACGGTGATCTCGCTGGCCACCGTCGCCGCCGACGTGACGCCGCTGGGTCTCGGCGAGCCGATCTTCACCGCGCTGCACACCGTGTTCCGCACCGAGCTGATCGCCGCCGGGGCGCTGGCCATCCTGCTGGCGCTGGTCGCCGACGGGGCGCTGGTGCTGGCGCAGCGGGCGGTCACGCCGTGGGCCCGGGCGAGGAGGGCGTGATGGGCTTCTGGGGCGAGGTCGGGCGGTTCTTCGCCGACAACTGGGCGCTGCTGCTGTCCGAGGCCGTCCACCAGCTGGGGCTCTCGCTGGCCGCGGTGGGCGCCGCGATCGTGGTGGCGCTGCCGATCGGGGTGGTGGTCGGGCACCTCCACCGGTGGTCGTTCCTGGCGGTCAACGGCGGCAACGTGCTGCGCGCGCTGCCCACCCTGGCGATCATCGCGATCGGCATCGGGATCTACGGGCTGGGCTGGGTGAACATCTGGGTCGCGCTGGTCGTCCTGGCGCTGCCGCTGATCCTGACCAACACCTACGTGGCCATCGACGGGGTCAGCCACGAGCTGGTCGAGGCGGCCAGGGGCATGGGCATGAACGCCTGGCAGATCGTCTGGCGGGTGGAGCTGCCCAGCGCGGTCCCGCTGATCATGGCCGGGGTCCGCACCGCGACGGTCTACGTCATCGCCACCGCGTACCTGGCCGGGTTCGCCGGCAGCCCCGGCACCCTCGGCGACATCATCACCAACCCGGGGAGCTTCCAGCTGTCCGGCGTGCTCGCCGCGTCCGTGGTCGCGGTGGCGCTCGCGTTCCTGGCCGAGGCGGTGCTGGCGGTCGCCGAACGGGCGCTCACCCCGCGCGGCCTGACCTACCAGCGCGAGCAGCAGCGCACGCCGACCGTCACCGACCCCACCATCACCGTCACCGCGTGACCGGAAGAAGGTAGCCATGCCCCACCCAGAGCCCACCCGGACCACCCGCCGGTGGCGCGGACCGGCCGCAGCGGCCCTCACCGTCGCCACCGCGCTCGCGCTGGCCGCCTGCGGCGGCGGATCCGAGCCCAGCCAGGGCGGCGGCAGCGGCGCCTCCGCCGCGCCCGGTGGCGGCGGGCAGGGCGCGAACGCGCTGCCCGCCGGCAAGCCCGGTGAGGGCAAGCCCGCGGTCACCGTCGGGGACAAGAACTTCTCCGAGGAGTTCCTGATCGGCGACCTCTACCAGCAGGCGCTGCAGGCCAAGGGCTACACGGTGAACATGAAGGCCAACATCGGCGGCTCCGAGGTGATCGACAAGGCGTTCCAGTCCGGGCAGATCGACCTCTACCCGGAGTACACCGGGGAGATCCTGTCCAGCGTGGCGCACGACGAGGGCCGGACCACCTCCGCCGAGGAGACCTGGCAGAAGGCGAAGGCGTTCGAGGAGTCCCAGCGCGGCGCCACCCTGCTGCCGCAGACCCCGTTCGAGGACATCGACGTGGTGATCGTCAAGCCGGACTTCGCCCAGCAGCACAACCTGAAGGCGATCCCCGACCTGAAGAACGTCGGCCCGAACGGCCAGGGCGTGACCTGGGCGGCGCAGCCCCCGGCCCGGACCCGGTACGCCGGGCTGGTCGGGCTCCAGCAGGCCTACGGGCTGACCGCGCTGCAGTTCGTCGGCGTCGACGTCGGCGTCACCTACAGCGCGCTGGACAGCGGCACGGTCAACTCCGCCGACGCGTTCTCCACCGACGGCCAGCTGACCACCGGAAAGTACGTCGCGTTGGACGACCCGCAGCACATCATGGGCTTCCAACACGTGGCCCCGGTGGTCAAGCAGGACGTGCTGCAGAAGATGGGGCCGGAGTTCACCCAGACCCTGAACTGGGTCAACTCGCTGCTCACCCAGCAGGCCATCCTGCAGATGAACGCGGCGATCCAGCTCAACCACGTCGACCCGGCGCAGGTGGCGCAGAAGTTCCTGGCCGCGAACGGCCTCGCCGGCTGACCGCCGGCGGTCCCTCGGTACGCGGGCGGCCCCGCACCCGGATCGGGTGCGGGGCCGCCTGGCGTGCGGGCGTGCGGTCAGGCGTGGTGCACGGCCGTGTCGTGGCTGTCGTCGTAGCTGCTGTGGTTGTTCGAGTTCAGGTCGTCGTGGCTGTCCGACCGCGAGTGGTCCTCGTAGC
>DASXJJ010000162.1:0-8861 GCA_036497465.1 Pseudonocardia sp.
GGACCTTGCGCGGCCGCCAGATCTTCGACCCGATCGGGTTGACCTTGTCGGTGCCGATCATCGCCACCGGGATCACCGGCACCTCGGACTCCAGCGCCATCCGGGCCACGCCGGTCTTGCCCTTGAACAGCCGGCCGTCCGGCGAGCGGGTGCCCTCGGGGTAGATGCCGACCAGCCGCTCCTCGCGCAGCAGCCGGTTGCAGGTGTCCAGCGCGGCCCGGGCCGCCGAACTGCCCCGTTCCACCGGCACCTGGCGCATCCCGGTGAAGAACTGGCGCTTGAACCAGCCCACCAGGCCGGGCTGGGTGAAGTACTCGCGCTTGGCCATGAAGTAGATCGGCCGGGGCGCCAGCAGGGGCAGGAAGAACGAGTCCGACACCGACAGGTGGTTGCTCGCCAGCAGCGCGCCGCCGTGCTCCGGGATGTTCTCCTCGCCCTCGATGGTCGGGCGGCACCACGACCGCATGAGCGGCCCGAGCAGCACGTACTTCAACACCCAGTACAACACGTGGACGCCGCCTCTCCCCTCCGACCGCGAGTCCAGCCTACGGAGCAGCCCGGCGCATCGACAATGCGCGCCTCTCCCGTTCGGGGGTCGTTCATGTAACCATGGTCGGGTGAGCCAGGCGGATCCTGAGGACGACGGTCGGTCCGCCGACGCCTCCGGGCGCGCGGCCACCTTCGACGACATCGTCGCGGGTTGGCTGGCCGAGGGAACCGTACCCCGATGGCCCGGAGACGATCACCCGGGCGGCTCCACCCCTCCCCCGGCCGAGGACCACCCCCGGCCCGCCGACGTCGAGCGGCCCGCCGGGTCCGCGGACCGCGACGTCGACCCGTCGGCCGGCACCGGCCCCGCGCGCCCCACCGAACCGCCGCGCCCCGCGGAGCCGCCCCGGCACACCGAGCCGCCGCGTCCCGCCGAGTCCACCCGCCCGGCACCTCCCGCCCGTGCCCGGGACACCGAACGCGCCGGTCAGAGCACTCCACCGCCGGCCGGGAACGCCGTGCCACCGCTCGACGAGCGCTTCGTCCCACCCGACCCGCCGCCGCTGCCGCGCATCGGGCTCACCGCGGCGATCGGCCTGGCGCTGCTCGGGTTCGGCATCGTGCTGCTCGCCGTGCCGGAGCTGTTCGGCAGGGGGTCCGCGCTAGCCCTGCCGCTGGGCCTGCTCAGCCTGGCCTGCGGGCTGGCCTGGCTGGTGCTCCGGTCCTGGCAGTCCGACCCGCCCGAGGACCACGACGACGGCGCCGTGCTGTGAGCTCGGCCCTCTCAGCGTGCCGCTCGGCCGTCTCAGCGTGACCCTCGGCCATCAGCGTGACCCGGAGTGGGGTTGATCACCCGGTGCTCTCCGCCACCCCGCTCAGGTGCTCCCTGGCCAGCTGTGCGGCGCCGATCACCCCGCCCGCCTCGCCCAGCTGCGCGATCCGGATGCGGGCCAGCGGGCGGTAGCGGCCCCCGGTGACCATGCGGGCGTAGTGCTCCCGCGCCTCGTCCAGGAACAGCGGCGCCGAGCCGGACAGCCCGCCGCCGATCACCACCAGCTCGGGGTCGTACACGTCCGCGATCAGCGCCAGTCCCTCGCCCAGCCAGTGCGCCAGCTCGGCCATCGCGCGCAGGCCCAGCGGGTCGCCGTCCCTGGCCACGGTGGCCACCTGCCGCCCGGTGATCCCGCGCGCCTCCCGCTCGGTCAGCCGGGCCAGCGTCGGCGAGGCGGCAGGCTCCTCGGCCAGCAGCTCGACCAGGGTGGCCACCAACGCGGTACCGCTGCAGTAGCGCTCCCAGCAGCCCCGCTTGCCGCACGGGCAGGGACGGCCGTCGGGCACCATCCGCAGGTGGCCCAGCTCCGGTGCCACCCCGTGCGCGCCGCGGTAGATCTTCCCGTCGACCAGCAGCCCGGCGCCGATCCCGGTGCCCAGGGCCAGGAACAGCGTGGAGCGGGCCCGCTCCCCCGACCCGGCCGCCGACCCGAACCGCCGCTCGGCAAGCGCGGCGGCGTTGGCGTCGTGCTCGATCACCACCGGCAGCGCGCACCGCTGGGCCAGCGTCTCCGCCACCGGCGCGTCCCGCCACGGCAGGTGCGGGGCGAACCGCACGACCCGCCGGTCCGGGGTGACGAAACCGGCCAGCGCCAGCCCCACCGCCGACACCGGGTGCCGGCCCGCGAGGCCGTCGACCAGCCCGGCGATCGCCGACTCCAGGGCGCTGACGCGATTCGGGGTCGCCGCTCGGGACACGTCCAGCACGGTGCCGTCCGAATCGACCACCCCGGCCCGCACGCTGGTCCCCCCGACGTCGACCCCGATGGTCAGCACGGGTCGGGTCGGGTGTGCCGGGCCGCCGACCCGCCCGGCGCCGCGCCCACCGGCTCGGCGTCCGCCCGACCGGCGCTCCGGTGCTCGGCGTCGGCACGGTCGGCGCCCAGGCGCTCGGCATCCGGTCGGTCGGCGCCCAGGCGCTCGCCCGCGACACGGTGCTCATTTGCGACACGGTGCTCGCTTGCGACACGGTGCTCACCGGCGACACGGTCGGCACCTCGGTGCTCGCCGGCGACACGGTGCTCGCCCGCGACACGGTGGGCGTCCGCGACGCGCCAGGCGTCCGCGTGCGCGGCGTCGCCACGACCGGTGCCGGCCGGTGCCGAGCCGGACCGGGCCGACGGCGCGGCCGCGACGGTGGCCTGCCCGTCGACCGGCTCGTCGGCGGCGCGGCCCTCCCGGTTGACCTGGATGTGCTGCACCCTGGAGGCGCGGTCCGGCCGGAAACGGCGTGGCGTGCCGGGCCTACCCGGCGACGCCAGTGACTCCGACGGGCCGGGTCGGGGCCCGCCGGACGGACGGTGCCCGGCGGCAGGCGCGTCGGTCCCGTTCCGACCGGCCGCGGCGCCAGTGCCGTTCCGAGCCGCCGGCCCAGCGGCGGCGTTCCAGCCGGCCGCCGCGTCGGAGCCGTTCCGGCCGGCCGCCGTGCCGGTGCCGTTCCCGCCGGTCGTGGCGTCGGTCTCGTTCCGGCCGGGGGGCCACCCGGCGCCGTGCGCCGGGCTCGGCCAGGCACCGGGGGCCGAGGACGGGGCGGAGCCACCGGACGGGCCCGGAGCCCCGAGGCCCTCGTCGAGAGCGGCGCGCAGCACGGCCAGCAGGTCTGCCGCCCGGTCCGCCAGCCGCACCGCCAGCTCGGAACGGCCGCCACGCAGCACGGTGATCACCGCGCAGACCGGGCAGCTGGCGCATGCCGACGGCTCGGTCTGCTCCGGGTCGGCCGGCTGCTGACGGATCCGCTCCACGATCGGCTCCAGCAGGTGCAGCGCCCCGTCGGCGTACTCGCGCAGATCGTCGGCCAGCGACGCGTGCCCCGGACAGCCCTCGGCGGTCACCTGGACATCCAGACCGCCGGGTCGGGCCGGAACAGCACCACCAGCTCGTCGACCGCCACCCGCGCGCCCAGCACCTCGCAGCGGGACAGAACCGACGGCAGCGCCACCAGCCGCCGCACCCCGCCCACGGTGACCGCCAGGTCGTCGTCGATCCGGGTCAGCTCCAGCGGTGTCTTGCGGGTCAGCCCGGGCAGCCGGAGCCCCAGCTCGAACTCGGAGTCCATGTCGGTGCCGTCGCCGCCGACCCTGCGCACCGACAGCAGCGGCGGCGCGTCCGCCCCGGCCAGCGGCTCGTCGGAGCCGTACACCTGGTCGGCCAGCCTCGCCAGCGCCTCGACCCCGATCGGCTCGGCGGCCGTGTACGGCACCGCCCGGACGATCCGAGGGTCCGGGGCGGTCCTGGCCGCGGTCCCGTCGGCAGCCCCGACCGGAGCCCCGGCGGCCGCACCGTCCGTGGCCGCGGCACCGGCGCTGTCGGGGGCACTGCCCCACAGCGCGGAGAGCTCGCTGAGCACCTGCTGCTGTTCGGCCCGCCGCTCGCGCACCCACCGGGCGGCCGGCCCGCGCACCGACGGCGCGATCGGCGGGACCACCCGGTTGGCGATGATCCCGTCCACCCGCAGCCCGTGCAGGGCCAGCGCGGTCATCGTGCGCCTGCTCTCCGCCGCGACCAGCCGCTCCGGGGTGAGCACCAGCCGGATGCTGGTCGTGTGGTGGTCCTCCAGCATCGCGCGCAGCCCGGCGACCTGCTCGGCCAGCCGGCCCAGCGCGTCGGCGGCGGAGTCCCAGCGCTGCGCGGTGGCGGCCGCGCCGTTCGGCCGCGGCGGGTTGCCGGAGATCCCGGCGAGCAGCCCCCGCACGGCCCTGCGGTGCGCCGGGTAGAGCCGCTCCAGGTAGCCGCCGATCGCCTCGGGCAGCCCGAGCAGCCGCAGCGTCTCCGCCGTCGGCCCGCAGTCGACGATCACCACGTCCCACGGCCCGGTGCCGGCCAGCCTGCGCACCTCGCCCAGGGCCAGCAGCTCCTCGACGCCGGGCAGCCAGGTGAGCTCGTCGGCCACCAGCTCGTCGACGCCGGCGCCGGCCAGCACCGTGCGCAGGTGCCCGCGCAGCTCGCCCCAGGCGTCCTCGACCAGTGCCCGGCTGTCCAGGTGGGCGGCGAAGAGCCCGGACTCGACCTCGGTCGGCTCGGCGCCGAGCGGGGCGTCCACCGCGTCGCCCAGGGAGTGGGCCGGATCGGTGGAGACCACCAGGGCCTTGCGGCCCGCCCGAGCCAGCCGGGCGGCCGTGGCCGCGGCGAGGGTGGTCTTGCCCACCCCGCCCTTACCGGTGAACAGGAGGATCCGCACCGCGCACACTCCGCATCGACGGCTTCGACTGGCCTGCTGTCATCCCCGAACCGCGGGGCCGCCCCCAGCACCCGCCCGACGGCTGAGCCGTCGGGGACATGCCGTGAGGATACCGTGCGTACTTCAGCCTTCGACCCGACGCTTCAGCTCGCGCAGCGCCGTATCGATAATGATCTTCTCGGCCTTCCGCCGGAGCATACCGATCATCGGAATGTTCAGCTCCACGCTCAGGGTGTACGTCACCACGGTCGAGCCCTGGCCGTCGGCCGGCGCCAGCACGTAGGAACCGTGCTGAGCGCGCTGGATCTGCCCCTTGACCAGGTGCCACCGCACCGACATGCCGTCCGGCGCCCACTCGTAGGCCAGCGTGTACGCGTCCTTGAACACACCCGCGTCCAGGGTGAAGGCGACCTCGGCGGCCTTGTCGCCCGGCCCGTCGGTGACCACCTCGGCGGTCTTCACAGCGCCGGCCCACTCGGGGTAGGCGGGGAAGTCCGCGATCACCGCCATGATCCGCTCCGGGGCGGCGTCGATGGTCAGGGACTGCGTGGTCGAGTCGGCCATGCGCGCAGGTTACTCACCAGCTGAGTACGTACGGTCGCTCGGTGTGGCGGAAGTGGCCCACGTTGACGCACTCGGTGCGCCCCACCCTGGCCCGCGCGGACATCGGCTGGTGCACGTGCCCGAACAGCGCGGCCCTCGGGGCGTCCCGACGGATCACCTCCAGCAGCGCGCGGCTGCCCACCTCCGCGCGGCGGGACACCACGTCGTAGGTCAGCTCGGGCACGGACGGGGGCACGTGGCTGCACAGCACGTCGACCCGGTCCAGCCCGGCGCACGCCGCGTCGTACTCGCCGCCCGGACGCACGTAGGGCCGCCAGGGACCGCGCCGGGTGGGTACGTGAGCCACCTCGGACGCCGGCAGCGGCAGCCCGCCGACGAACCCGAACCGCAGCCCGCCCAGCTCCAGTACCTCGCCGTCGAGCATCCGCATGCCGTCGGTGAGGAACTCCGGCCACAGGTGCGGCAGGTCGACGTTGCCCGGGGTGAGGTAGCACGGCGGGCCGTTGGCGATCACGCCGAACATCGCCCGGTACTGGTCGCGGACGGCGTTCTCCAGGGTGCTCCTCGGATCGGGCAGCCCGGACCACAGCGAGCGGGCGTACTCGCCCAGCTCCCCCGGCCGGCCGCTGACCCGGAGCGCGGCGAACCGGCCCACCACGTCGGCCCCGAACACCTGGCCCAGGATGCCGCCGCCGTGGTTGTCGTAGTCCACGAAGTTGATCAGATCACCCAGCACGAGCAGGGCGTCCGCCCCGTCGGCGGCACGGGCCAGCGCCTCGGTGTTGCCGTGCACGTCGGCGACCACGTGAACCCGCATCGAGGCCAGATTATGCGCTCGCGCCGTTGTCCGAGCGGCCCGGCGCCCGCCCGGCCGGTGGCGGCGGGTCCGGTGGCGCGGGTGGCGGCTGGTCCGGTGGCGGCGGGTCCGGAGGCGGCGGGTCCGGAGGCGGCGGGTCCGAGGTGGCGGGCCGGGCGGCGTCCGGTGACCCGACCGAGATGCCGGCGGGCGGTTCGCCCGGCGCCCGGCCCTCCTCCAGCTCGTCCTTCAGCCCCAGTGCGATGGCCTTGGCCGCGCGTTGCCGGCGGGCCCGCTCCTCGAGTGCCCGCCTCGGCGGGAGCGGAACCGGCCGGCCGTTCGAGTCCGACGGGTCGGCCCGCAGGTAGTAGTGCAGCACGGTGCCGTCCATCTCCGGCTCCAGCCAGACCTCCATGCTGCCCACCAGGGCGCCCTGCACGGTCCACCGGAACCCCTTGTCGCCACGGTCGGTGACCACGCTCAGCACCAGGTCGGGCCAGAAACGCCGCCAGGCCGCCGGGTCGGCGAACGCGGCGGCGGCCCGGACCGGCGGGACGGCGAGGAAGGTCTCGTCCACCACGTCCACGGTGCTCACCCCGCGACCGTATCCGCGCCGGTCGGCGCCCGCGCACCGGCCTCGGCGCGCCTCCCCGGCGAAGCCGGAAGATGATGATCTCGTCCCGGGGCGCGGCGGGGTGATCTCCGCCCCTGTCTACCGGCCGGTAACCGATATAGGTTGGGCCGCGGCAGCGAAGTCGGGAGGTTCGGATGCGCGAGTACGTGGAGCCGGCGGTCGACGAGGTGACGGACGGCGAGAGCCTGTCCGACGCGGTGTTCCAGAACGCCGAGCACCACCCGGACGCGGTGAGCTTCCTGATCAAGAACGGGTCCGGGTGGGCGCCGCTGACCGCGCGCGAGTTCGCCGAGCGGGTCTCCGGGGTGTCGCGCGGGCTGATCGCCGAGGGCGTCGAGCACGGCGACCGGGTGGCGGTGCTGTCCCGCACCCGCTTCGAGTGGACGGTGATCGACTACGCGATCGCGGCCGTGGGCGGCACCACGGTGCCCATCTACCAGACCTCGTCTGACGAGCAGATCGACTGGATCCTGTGCGACTCGGGCGCGGTGGCCGTCGTGGTCGAGTCCGACGAGCACCGCGACACGGTGACCGCGCTGCGCGAGCGGCTGCCGGCGTTGCGGCACGTCTGGCAGGTGGAGCCGACGTCCGGGACGCCCGCCGTCGAGCACCTCACGTCCCGGGGCGCCGACGTGCCGGCCGGGGAGCTGGACCGCCGCCGCGAGCGGGTGGGCGCCGAGGACCTGGCCACGCTGATCTACACCTCCGGCACCACCGGCCGTCCCAAGGGCTGCGAGCTGACCCACCGCAACCTGCTCACCGAGCTCAAGACGGCCACCGTGGTGTTCGACAACATGATGAACGCGGACAGCTCGCTGCTGCTGTTCCTGCCGCTGGCGCACGTGCTCGCCAAGGTCATCCAGTGCGGCGGGGTGTACACCCGGACCACGATCGGGCACGTCTCGGACACCGCGAACCTGCTCGACGACCTCGCCGCGTTCCGGCCCAGCTTCGTGCTGTCGGTGCCCCGGGTGTTCGAGAAGGTGTTCAACGGCGCCCAGCAGAAGGCGCACGCGGCCGGCAAGGGCCGGATCTTCGACCTGGCCGCGTCGACCGCCGAGGAGTGGAGCCGCGAGCAGCCCTCCCCCGGGCTGGTGCTCAAGGCCAGGCACGCCCTGTTCGACAAGCTGGTCTACGGCCGGCTGCGCGGCGCGCTGGGCGGGCGGTGCATCGCCGCGGTGTCCGGCGGGGCACCGCTGGGCGAGCGGCTCGGACACTTCTTCCGGGGCATCGGGCTGCCCATCTACGAGGGCTACGGGCTCACCGAGACCAGCGGCGGCGCCACCGTGAACACGCCCGAGCACCAGCGGATCGGCACCGTGGGCCGCCCCCTCGCCGGCAGCCGGGTGCGTATCTCCGACGAGGGGGAGATCCTGCTCGGCGGCGACCTCGTGTTCCGCGGCTACTGGAACAACCCCGACGCGACCGCCGAGACGATGTCCGAGGGGTGGTTCCACACCGGTGACCTCGGCGAGCTGGACGACGACGGCTACCTGCGGATCACCGGCCGGAAGAAGGAGCTGATCGTCACCGCCGGGGGCAAGAACGTCGCGCCCGCCGTGCTGGAGGACCGGCTGCGGGCGCACCCGCTGATCAGCCAGTGCATGGTGGTCGGTGACGGTCAGCCGTTCATCGCCGCGCTGATCACCCTGGATCCGGAGGCGCTGCCCGGCTGGCGGGAGCAGCACGACAAGCCGGCCTCCGGAGACCCGGCCGACCCGGGCGACCTGGTCGACGACCCGACGCTGCGCGAGGAGATCCAGGCCGCGGTCGACGAGGCGAACAAGGCCGTCTCGCACGCCGAGGGGATCAAGAAGTTCCGGGTGCTGCCGGTCGACTTCACCGAGTCCGGTGGCGAGCTCACCCCCACCCTGAAGCTCAAGCGCGCCGTGGTCAGCAAGTCCTTCGCCGAGGACATCGCCGAGCTCTACCGGTCACCCGCCGGCAGCCGGGGCTGACCCGGACGCCGGGCAGGGGGCCGCGGGCCGGCGCCGCGGACCGGCCGGGCGACCGGCGCTGCCGACCTGCCGACCTGCCGGCCGCTACCGGCTGCCGGCGGCGAGCCGAGGCTGGTCCGGATCCGGGCGGGTACCGAGGAACTCGCCGAGCCGGGCGGCCGACCGCGCCCAGCTCCACTCCCGGCGCATCCA
>DASXJJ010000163.1:0-56122 GCA_036497465.1 Pseudonocardia sp.
GCTGGGGGTGGTGCTGGGAGCGGTGTCCTGGCCGGCGGTGGTGCTCGGCGCCGTACTCGCGTCCGTGCTCACCCTCGTCGGTGCCACGGTCGCCCAGATGATCGGTCGGCGGGCGGTCCATGGCCTGCCGCACGGCCCGTCGATGCTGGTCGCGGCATGGCTGGTGCTGATCGTGGCGGCCGCGGGAGCCACGGTCACCGGCGCGCCGACGTGACGAACGAGAATGAGAGGATGGTGCGGTGTTGCGCTGGATAACCGCGGGTGAATCGCACGGTCCGGCGCTGGTCGCGGTGCTCGAGGGCATGGTGGCCGGCGTCGAGGTGACGACCAAGGAGTTGGCGGCCGAGCTGGCCCGCCGGCGGCTCGGATACGGCCGGGGTGCCCGGATGAAGTTCGAGGCCGACGAACTCGAGATCATCGGGGGAGTTCGGCACGGTCTGACCCAGGGCGGACCGATCGCGGTACGGATCGGGAACACGGAGTGGCCCAAGTGGGAGACCGTGATGGCCGCCGATCCGGTCGATCCCGAGCTGATCGCCAACCGGGCACGCAACGCGCCGCTCACCCGGCCCCGGCCAGGCCACGCCGACCTCGCAGGCATGACCAAGTTCGGCTTCGACGACGCCCGCCCGGTGCTCGAGCGGGCGAGCGCCAGGGAGACCGCATCGCGGGTGGTGCTCGGCACCGTGGCCAAGGCGTTCCTGGAGCAGGCCTTCGGCGTGCGGATCGTGTCGCACGTGGTGGCACTGGGCACCGTCGAGGCGCCGGACGACGAGCTGCCGGGGCCGCGCGACCTCGACCGGGTGGACGCCAGCCCGGTGCGCGCGTTCTCCGACCGGGCCACCGAGGCAATGGTCGCGGAGGTGGACGCCGCCCAGCGCGACGGTGACACGCTCGGCGGGGTGGTCGAAGTGCTCGCATACGGCATGCCCGTCGGTGTGGGCAACTATGTGCAGTCCGATCGCCGGTTGGACGCCCGGCTCGCCGGCGCCCTGATGGGGATCCAGGCGATGAAGGGTGTCGAGATCGGTGACGGATTCCGGACCGCGCGGCGGCGGGGCAGCGCGGCGCACGACGAGATGGTGCCCGGCGCCCCGGTCACCCGGCTCAGCAACCGCGCCGGTGGGATCGAAGGCGGGATGACCAACGGTGAGCCGGTCCGTGTCCGGGTCGCGATGAAGCCGATCTCCACAGTGCCCAGGGCACTGGCCACGGTCGATGTGGCGACCGGCGAGCCGGCCCAAGCCATCCACCAGCGCTCGGACGTGTGTGCCGTGCCGGCCTCGGGGGTGGTGGCCGAGGCGATGGTGGCTCTGGTGCTGGCCGACGCCGCCCTGGAGAAGTTCGGCGGCGACTCGCTGGCCGAGACGGCGCGCAACCTGCGCGGCTACCAGGCCGCGTCCGAGTGGCCCGGCACGGCGACCTCGTGAGCGGCCCCAAGCTGGTGCTGGTCGGCCCACCCGGCTCGGGTAAGAGCACGGTGGGTGCGGAGGTCGCGCGCTGCTGGGAGGTCGAGTTCAAGGACCTGGACGACGACCTGCGCGACACGCACGGGATGGAGGCCGGCGAGCTCGTGGTCGAGTTCGGCCGGGAGCGCTTCCAGGAGCTCGAGGTCGAGCTGCTGAGCTCGGTGCTGACCGAGTTCGGCGGTGTGCTGGCGTTGGGTGGCGGTACACCCACCGCACCCGGCGCGGTCGACCTCCTCGCCGGGCATCAGGTGGTCTTCCTCGACGTCGATCTGGAGAATCTGCTCAAACGGGAAGGCCTCGTCCCGCTGCACCCCTGGTTGATGCCGAACCCCCGCGCGCACCTGCGACACCTGCTCACCGAGCGGCGTCCGGTGTACGAAGCGGTGTCGGCGGCGACCGTGCCGACCAGCGGCCGCCCTCTTGCCGACGTGGTGTCCGACGTGCTCGCGGTCGTGCCCGCGCCGGCGCCGTGAACGGCGGCACCGGGCTCGGGGTGACCAGCAGGATCACGGTTGGCACCGATAGGCCCTACGACGTGGTGCTGGGCCGGGGTCTGCCCGCGGAGGAGCTTCTCGGCGCGCTCATCGGTGTGTCGGCGGCCGTGATCGTCCATCAGCCGCCGCTGGCCGAGCGCGCGGAGCAGTTGCGGGTCGAGCTGGCCGACGCCGGGATCGACGCGCACCGCGCCGAGGTGCCGGACGCCGAGGAGGGCAAGACGCTCGGGGTCCTGGGTTTCTGCTGGGAGGTGTGCGGCCGGGTGGGCCTGAGCCGGGGAGACGCCGTCATCGGTCTCGGCGGCGGGGCGGCGACCGACCTGGCGGGGTTCGTCGCGGCGACCTGGATGCGCGGCGTACGCCTGGTCCAGGTCCCCACCACCCTGCTGGGCATGGTCGACGCGGCGGTCGGCGGGAAGACCGGGATCAACACCGCGGCCGGGAAGAACCTGGTCGGGGCGTTCTACGAGCCGTCCGCCGTCCTGGTCGACCTGGACACCTTGCGAACCCTACCCGCGGACGAGTTGCGCCCCGGCATGGCGGAGATCGTCAAGGGAGGCTTCATCGCCGACCCGGCGATCCTCGACCTGATCGAGGCTGACCCGGTGGCCGCGGTCGATCCGGCGGGCGACGTGCTGGCGGAGCTGGTCCGCCGGAAGATCCAGGTGAAGGCGAACGTGGTGGGGGTGGACCTGCGTGAGTCCAGCCTGCGCGAGATCCTCAACTACGGCCACACCCTGGGCCATGCCATCGAGCACCGGGAGAACTACCGGTGGCGGCACGGCGATGCGGTGAGCGTGGGGCTGGTGTTCGCCGCCGAGCTGGCACGAGCGGCCGGCCGGCTGGACGACCGCACCGCGGATCGGCACCGCCGGGTGCTTCGGACGCTCGGACTTCCGGTTGCCTATCAGCCGGATGTGCTGCCGGAGCTGGTGGACACGATGCGACTGGACAAGAAGGCCAAGGCGGGCAAGCTGCGGTTCGTGGTGCTCGACGGGCTCGCCACACCAGGGCGGCTGGAGGGCCCGGACCCCGAGCTGCTGGACGCCGCCTACGCCGCGACCTGTCGGGCCGCGCCGTGAGCGGTCCCGGCGACGCTGTTCCGACAGGTATCGACGCCGGGGAGGCCCTCGGCGGGGCGGATGCGGCGAACCGGTCGGCCGGGCTGGCGCCGGTGTTCGTGCTCAACGGCCCGAACCTGGGGCGGCTGGGTACCCGGGAGCCGGCCATCTACGGTGCCACCACGCACGCCCAGCTGGCCGAGCTGTGCGTCGCCGTCGGCACGGAGCTCGGCCTCGCGGTGCGGGTGCGTCAGACCGACCACGAGGGGGAGATGATCGGCTGGCTGCACGAGGCCGCCGACGCCGCCGTGCCCGTCGTGCTCAACGCGGGCGCCTGGACGCACTACTCGATCGCGGTGCGCGACGCGTGTGCGTCCTTGACCGCGCCGCTGATCGAGGTGCACATCAGCAACGTGCACCAGCGTGAGGAGTTCCGGCACCACAGCTACCTGTCGGCTGTGGCCACCGGGTCGATCGTCGGCCTGGGCGTCACCGGTTACACGCTGGCGTTGCGGTGGATCGCCGAGCGGCTCGGGCCGGGCCCCCGCTCGGTCTGAGCGGGGACCCGGCCGCGCGCGAACCCAGCCAGCTGGTGCCGGACCGGCGACCACGGGCGGGCACGGCAGCACCGGAGGCAAGGAGCGTCGAGGCCAACCGAGCGTCGAGCTAGCCGAACATCGAGCGGAACTGCTCCACCGAGTCCGCCCGGTACACCATGTTCGTCTTGCGCACCTCGGACAGCGGGGCCTTCGGCTCCGCCGAGTACAGGTGGCCGGGGTGCACCACCGGGTCGCCCGTGAGCTCGGCCAGGGCGCGCAGGCTGTGGTACATCGCGTCCGGGTCGCCGCCCGGGAAGTCGGTGCGCCCGCAGCCCTGGAGGAACAGGGTGTCGCCGGCGACCAGCGTGCCGTCCAGCAGGAAACACTGGCTGCCGGGGGTGTGCCCGGGGGTGTGAAGCAGCCGGATCGGCACGTTGCCCACCCGGAGCTCGTCGTCGTGGTCGTGCTCGGTCAGGTCGGTGGCGGACACGCCGGTCGAACGCCGCACCCACTCCGCCTCGTGGCGATTGACGTGCACCGGCACCGGCTGGGTGCCGAGCAGCTCGGTGAGACCCGGCAGGCTGTGCCCGAACAGGTCACCGCCCACATGGTCGGGGTGGTGGTGGGTCACCAGAACGCCGGCCAGCCGCATGCCGTCGGCGGCCAGCGTGTCGAGCAGCTCGCCCGGCGAGTACGCCGGATCCACCACCACGGCGTCGCGGGTCTCCGTGTCGCCGATGAGGTACGAGAAGTTGACCATCTGGGTGGCGACGGGGTCACCCACGGCGAAGTCCCGCCCGGACAGCAGCTGCCGGAAGTACACACTCATGCGGAGCAGCTTAAATGCCGCCGGGGACGGTCGACCGGTCGCGTCGGTTAGTGGGCTCGCCCGGACCGACCGGCGAAATCCGACGGCCGGACGGGTCGGCGGGGCCACCCGGCTGATGGCCGGATCGCGAGCGGCCGACGGCAGGCGGGCGACCCGGCCGGTCGGCGATCACCCGGCCGGCGATCACCCGGCCGGCGATCACCCGGCTGGCGATCACCCGGCTGGCGATCACCCGGCCAGCGTCGACCCGTGGGGCTACCGGACGGCGGGCTACCGGACGGCGGGCTACCGGACGGCGGCGGTATGCGATCACAGGGACGGCGGGCTACCGGACGGCGACCACCCGCCGCCGACGACCCGGCCGGCGACGACCCGGCCCGGCGACCGGGCGACGGGCGACCGGGTGACGGCCGACCGGGCGACCGGGCTACCGGGTGGCGGGCCCATCGGGCGACGGGGCCACCGGGCGACGGGGTGGCCCGGCGGTTCACGCCGGGGCGGCCGAGCCGTCGGCCCGCTGTACTGCCGGAGGCGCTACGGAGAAGCGGGCGGCCGACCCCTGGCGAGGTGTGGATGATCGGCCCGATACTGGGAGCCAGCGCTGGCGCGACCGACACGACCGACAGGTGAGGACGGCAACCATGGCGAAGTCGGGCAAGGGGTCGGACGGGAAGCGGGCCAAGAAGTCGGTCGAGCGGCTGCCCAAGGATCTCTACGAGGCGGAGCTGTTCCGGCTGCAGGGCCAGCTGGTCGAGCTGCAGGAGTGGGTGCGCACCAGCGGCGCCCGGCTGGTCGTGATCTTCGAGGGCCGCGATGCGGCGGGCAAGGGCGGCGCCATCAAACGGGTCGCGGAGTACCTCAACCCCCGGATCTGCCGGATCGTCGCCCTGCCCGCGCCCGGCGAACGCCAGCGCAGCCAGTGGTACTACCAGCGCTACATCGAGCACCTGCCGGCCGCTGGGGAGATCGTGCTGTTCGACCGCAGCTGGTACAACCGCGCCGGCGTCGAGCGGGTCATGGGGTTCTGCACCGAGGACGAGTACAACCGGTTCCTGCACCAGACCCCGCTGTTCGAGAAGTTGCTGGTCGAGGACGGGATCCTGCTGCGCAAGTACTGGTTCTCGGTGAGCGATGTCGAGCAGGAGCGTCGCTTCCGGTCCCGGCTGAGCGACCCGATGCGCCGGTGGAAACTGTCCCCGATGGACCTGGAGTCGGTGACCCGCTGGGAGGAGTACTCCCGGGCCAAGGACGAGATGTTCTTCCACACCGACATCGCCGCGGCGCCGTGGGCGGTCGTGGAGTCGGAGGACAAGCGCCGGGCCCGGATCAACATGATCGCCCACCTGCTGTCGACCGTTCCGTACGTGGGTGTCAAGCGGCCGACGTTGGAGATCCCGGCCCGGCCCCCGCAGCACGGCTACCGGCGGCCCCCGCGCGACCTGTTCACCACGGTGCCCGATCACGCCGGGACGCTGCTGCGCCGGTAGCCGGGCCGCCCGCCCCTCCTCCCGGCTCGCCACGGCCGGGACGAGCCGGGAGCCGAGGCCTAGGCTGAGCGGATGACACCCGCCGCCCGCCGGGACGCCCTGCGCGAGCTGCTGCGCGCGGCCGAGCTGGACGCCCTGCTGGTCACCGACCTGGTCAACGTGCGTTACCTGAGCGGCTTCACCGGCTCGAACGCCGCGCTGCTGGTTCCGGCCGAGGGGGAGCGGGACACGCTGCTGGCCACCGACGGTCGGTACGTGACGCAGTCGGCGGCCGAGGCTCCGGACGTGCACCGGGTGATCGAGCGTGCCTGTGACCGCGCGCTGGTGGCGGCCGCGGCGGCGAACGGCGTCCGGCGGCTGGGCTTCGAGTCCGACGACCTCACGGTGGACGCGCACACCGCGCTGCTCGAGGTCGCAGGGGACGGGGCGGACGGCGGGCCGGAGCTGTGCCGGGCTCCCGGGCTGGTGGGGGGCCTGCGCGCGGTCAAGGACGAGACGGAGATCGCGGCGCTGCGGACGGCGTGCGCGGTCGCGGACGCGGCGCTGGCCGAGCTGGTCGACGCCGGCGGGCTCCGCGCCGGGCGCACCGAACGGGAGGTGGCGGCGGACCTCGAGCACCGGATGCGCGGACACGGCGCGGACGGCCCGTCGTTCGACACGATCGTGGCGGCCGGAGCCAACTCGGCCATCCCGCACCACCGGCCCACCGACGCCGTGCTGGCCGTCGGCGACCTGGTGAAGCTGGATTTCGGCGCATTGTGTGAGGGTTATCACTCCGATATGACCCGGACCGTGGTGCTGGGGCCGCCGGCGGGGTGGCAACGCGAGCTGTACGACCTCGTCGCGCGTGCCCAGGCGGCCGGATGTGCGGCCGTGACGGTCGGCGCGGAGACCGCCTCGGTGGATGCCGCGGCCCGCACGGTGATCGAGGACGCGGGCCGGGGGCCCCAGTTCTCCCACGGCCTCGGGCACGGCGTCGGGTTACGGATCCACGAGGCACCGGCGCTGTCGGCCACCTCCGCCGGTAAGCTGGCCACCGGCATGGCGGTCACCGTCGAGCCCGGCGTGTACCTCGGCGGCCGGGGCGGCGTCCGCATCGAAGACACGCTCGTGGTCCGCCGCGACGGTGCCGAGCTGCTCACCCTCACCGGCAAGGAGCTGCTCGCGCTGTAGAGCCGGACCGCCGGCAGCTGAAGGGGATGTGCCAGCAGGTGGCGAGCAGTGAGGTCGGCGGTCGCCGATGAGGGCACGGACGAAGGCCCGCAAGCGGGCACTGGACATCCTGTTCGAGGCCGAGGCGCGCGGTGAGGATCCGATCGCGGTGCTCAAGCAGCGGCAGGACACCGACGACGCGCCGCCGGTGTCGGAGTACGCCGCGCAGCTGGTCGAGGGCGTGACGCAGCGCCGGGACCGCATCGACCAGTTGCTCACCGAGCACTCCGAGGACTGGTCGGTGGCGCGGATGCCGGCGGTGGACCGCTCGCTGCTGCGGATCGGTCTGTTCGAGCTGCTCTGGGTGGAGGACGTCGACGACCCGGTGGCGATCACCGAGGCGGTCGAGCTGGCTCGCACGCTGTCCACCGACGACTCGCCCCGGTTCGTGAACGGGGTGCTGGGCCGCATCTCCGACCTGGCCGACCACCTGCGTCCGGGGCTGGCGCCGGTCGCGCCGAGGACGTCCGCCGACGACGAGGTGCCCGGCGAGCCGGACTACGGCTGAGCGGGACCACGACCGAGCGGGACCACGACCGAGCGGGACCACGGCTGAGCGGGACCACGGCTGAGCGGGACCACGACCGAGCGGGACCACGGCTGAGCCGAGTCGGCCCGGACGGGTGTGCTGGTCGAGGCGACGCACCGCTGTGCCCGGTGGCGCGAGCGCAGTGCGGACGGCGTCCCCGACGCCGCGCCGAGACCTCGCCGACACCTCACCCACATCTCGGATCTGGCACGTGGGCGGATGCCCCGGCCCGGGGTCGCCGGAGCCCGCCTCGGTGGCGGGGTCCAGGCCATGTGCTCGAGCGTCGGTGCTCGATCCGAGGTTGTGCGGGTCGTGCGGGTCGGTCGAGGCGGGTCCGGCTGGTGAGCCCGGCCCCGGGCGGCCCGACGGGTCACCCGGGGTGGTCACACGATCGGCCTCTGCCGCCCCCCGGCGTCACCGAGAGCAGTCAGTCCTGCTGGATCGGCCGGGCCTCCGGGGGCAGCACACCCCACTCGACGAGCTGCTCCGTGAGCTCACCGGGAGTCATGTCGTAGATGATGGCCAGCGAGCGCAGGTCCTCCGTGCGGATGGAGAGGACCTTGCCGTTGTAGTCGCCGCGCTGGCTCTGGATCGCCGCCGCGTAGCGGGCCAGCGGGCCCACCTTGTCGGCCGGCAGCTGCTGCAGCCGCTCCAGATTTATGACGATCTTCGTCGCCGGCTCCGCGCCGGACGGGATGCGGCCCTCCGGCAGCAGCTCGGCGACCGGAACCCCGTAGAAGTCGGCCAGCTCGGCCAGCTTCTGCACGGTCACCGCCCGGTCACCGCGCTCGTAGGACCCGACGACCACAGCCTTCCAACGGCCCCCCGACTTCTGTTCGACGCCGTGTAGCGACAAACCTTGTTGCTGCCGAATGGCGCGGAGCTTGGACCCCAGCGCCTTGGCGTAGTCGCCCATGTGGCGAGTCTCCGTTCCAGCATTGCCCCGGCGAGCCGATGTGGCGGGTGCACGGGGGCCTCAGTGATCGATACGCAGAGTAATCATGCGCTCGTTTTCGTCACGGGGTCAAGTTGCTCCTCCCCGCATGGGGGGCGATGTGTTGGACTCCACCCGGTTGGTTGATTGCCAGGCCCCCCGGGCCGCTCGAACGAGTGGCGTGGCCTGGTAGCGTCGGCCATGCCCCGCGAGGGGTGATCCTTTAAGGCCCGTCCGGTGAGGCGGGGAAGGAGAGGAGAAACCGCGTGGCGTCCCCCCGGCGCGCTCGCGGCGACGATCCGAACGGTGGCACCGAGCTGCTCACCGCGTCCGACGTCGGCCGCACGATTGCGCGCATCGCACACCAGATCATCGAGAAGACCGCGTTCGGTCCGTCCGGGGCTGACCAGCTGGTCCTGCTCGGGCTGCCCACCCGGGGCGCGCCGCTGGCCCGCCGGCTGGGCGCGGCGATCGCCGAGTTCGCCGGCGCCGGCCCCTCGGTCGGCACCCTCGACGCCACGCTCTACCGCGACGACCTGCGGCGGCGCCCCGCCCGGTCGCTGGAGCCCACCGCCATCCCGAACGGCGGGGTGGACGACAAGCTCGTCGTGCTGGTGGACGACGTGCTCTTCTCCGGGCGCACCGTGCGGGCGGCGCTGGACGCGTTGCGCGACCACGGTCGGCCGGTGGCGGTGCAGCTCGCGGTACTGGTCGACCGCGGCCACCGCGAGCTGCCGATCCGCGCGGACTACGTCGGCAAGAACGTGCCCACCTCCCGGGCGGAGCAGGTCGCGGTGCTGCTGGCCGAGGTCGACGGGCGGGACGCGGTGCTGCTGCGCCGCGCCGGCGATCCGCCGCACCCGGAGGCCGAGGCCCTGGACCGGGGCCCCGGCGACCCGGACCCCGGCCATCAGGACCCGACCCGCGACGGCGGAGGGGACGCGTGAAGCACCTGCTGTCCACCGGTGACCTGGACGCGGCGACCGCCAACGGGCTGCTGGACACCGCGGACCGGCTCAAGCAGGCGCTGCTGGGCCGCGAGGTGCGCAAGCTGCCCACGCTGCGCGGGCGCACCCTGGTCACCCTGTTCTACGAGGACTCCACCCGCACCCGGGTCTCGTTCGAGATCGCCGGCAAGTGGATGAGCGCGGACACCATCAACGTCAGCGCCAAGGGGTCGTCGGTGTCGAAAGGGGAGTCGCTGCGGGACACCGCGGCCACCCTGGCCGCCGCCGGCGCCGACTGCGTGGTGGTCCGCCATCCCGCCTCCGGCGCCGCGCACCGGATCGCGGCGTGGGCCGGCCGGGTCGGCGACGACGTGGCGCCCTCGGTGATCAACGCCGGCGACGGTATGCACGAGCACCCCACCCAGGCGCTGCTGGACGCGGCCACCCTGCGGGACCGGCTCGGGTCGATCTCCGGCCGGCGGATCGGGATCGTCGGCGACGTGCTGCACAGCCGGGTCGCCCGGTCGAACGTGCTGCTGCTGGCGACCCTGGGCGCGGACGTCGTGCTGGTGGCCCCGCCGACGCTGCTGCCGGTCGGCGTCTCGGACTGGCCCTGCGAGGTGGGCCACCACCTGGACGCGGAGCTGCCCGCACTGGACGCGGTGATGATGCTGCGGGTCCAGGCCGAGCGGATGAACGGCGGTTTCTTCCCGTCCGCCCGGGAGTACGCGATCGGCTACGGGCTGTCCGAGCGGCGGCTGGCGGTGCTGCCCGAGCACGCCGTGGTGCTGCACCCCGGGCCGATGGTGCGCGGCATGGAGATCGCGCCGTCGGTGGCCGACTCGCCGCGCGCGGCGATCCTGGAGCAGGTGCGCAACGGGGTGCACGTGCGGATGGCCGTGCTCTACCACCTGCTGGCCGGGGCCCCGGAGGTCCGAGGATGACGAGCGTGTTGATCAGAAATGCCCGCCTCTACGGCGAGGGCGACCCGGTGGACCTGCTGGTGCGCGACGGCCTGATCCAGGAGATCGGCACCGGCCTGGCCGGCGACCCGGACGGCGCGGCCGCCGGCGACCCGGACGGTGGCGCCGAACGCGGCCCGGCCGGCGGCGCCTCGGGCAGCCGGGACGGCACCGACGTGATCGACGCCGACGGGCTGGTCGCGCTGCCCGGGTTCGTCGACCTGCACACCCACCTGCGCGAGCCGGGCGGCGAGGACGCGGAGACCATCGAGACGGGCTCGGCCGCCGCCGCGCTGGGCGGGTTCACCGCCGTGTTCGCGATGCCCAACACCGACCCGGTCGCGGACAACGCGGTGATCGTGGAGCACGTGCGCAGGCGCGGCGAGAAGGTCGGGCTGGTCGACGTGCACCCGGTTGGCGCGGTGACCGTCGGGCTGCGCGGCGAGCGGCTGGCCGAGCTGGGCACCATGGCGGCCGGCCCTGCCGGGGTGCGGATGTTCTCCGACGACGGCAGGTGCGTGCACGACCCGCTGCTGATGCGCCGCGCGCTGGAGTACGCCACGGCGCTGGACGTGGTGATCGCCCAGCACGCCGAGGACCCGAGGCTCACCGGCGGCGCGCAGGCGCACGAGGGGGCGGTGGCCGCGCGGTTGGGGCTGGCGGGCTGGCCGGCGGCGGCCGAGGAGACGATCGTGGCCAGGGACTGCGCGCTGGCCAGGGACGCCGGCGCCGCGCTGCACGTCTGCCACGTGTCCTCGGCGCGGACGATCGAGGTGCTGCGCGCGGCCAAGGCGGCCGGGGTGCGGGTCAGCGCGGAGGTGACACCGCACCACCTGCTGCTCACCGACGCCGTGCTGACCAGCTACGACCCGGTGAACAAGGTCAACCCGCCGCTGCGCACCAGCGCCGACACCAGCGCGATGCGCCGCGCGCTGGCCGACGGCGTGATCGACTGCGTGGCCACCGACCACGCGCCGCACCCCTCGCAGGCCAAGGACTGCGAGTGGGAGGCCGCCCGCCCCGGCATGCTGGGGCTGCAGACCGCGCTGTCGGTGCTGGTGCACACGATGGTCGAGCCGGGGATGCTGGACTGGCGCGGCGTGGCGCGGGTGCTCTCCGAGCGGCCCGCCGAGATCGCCGGGCTGGCCGACCAGGGCCGCCCGCTCGCGGTGGGGGAGCCGGCCACGCTGACACTGGTCGATCCCGAGGCGCAGTGGACGGTGCGGGGGGCGCGGCTGGCCAGCCTGGCCGCGAACACCCCCTACGAGGGGATGCGGCTACCCGCGCGGGTGGTGGCCACGGTGCTGCGGGGCCGGGTCACCGCGCGCGACGGGGAGGTGCGCCATGACTGAGCGGGGTGGATCGTTGCGGGACAGGGCCGTGCTGGTGCTCGAGGACGGACGGGTGTTCAGCGGCGAGGCGTACGGCGCCCGGGGGGCCACCTTCGGCGAGGCGGTGTTCGCCACCGGGATGACCGGCTACCAGGAGACGCTGACCGACCCGTCCTACCGGCGGCAGGTCGTCGTGCAGACCGCCCCGCACATCGGGAACACCGGCTGGAACGGCGAGGACATCGAGTCCGACCGGATCTGGGTGGCCGGATACGTGGTGCGGGACCCGGCGCGGGTGCCGTCCAACTGGCGTTCCCAGGGCTCGCTGGAGGGCCAGCTGCGCAGCCAGGGAGTGGTGGGAATCGCCGGGGTCGACACCCGCGCGCTGGTCCGCCACCTGCGCGAGCGGGGCGCGATGCGGTCCGGGGTGTTCTCCGGCGACTCGCTGGCCTCGGCCGGGGTGACCACCGAGGAGCTGCTGCGCCGGGTGCGGCAGAGCCCGTTGATGGCCGGTGCCGACCTGACCGGCGAGGTGTCCACCCGCTCGGGCTACGTGGTACCGGCCGACGGTGAGCGCCGGTTCCGGGTGGCCGCGCCGGACCTGGGCATCAAGTCGAACACACCCCGGATGCTGGCCGCGCGGGGCATCGAGACGCACGTGCTGCCGTCCACGGCCACCCTGGAGCAGTTCGTCGCGCTCGGCGTCGACGGGGTGTTCCTGTCCAACGGCCCGGGCGACCCGGCCACCGCCGACGCCGCCGTCGAGCTGACCCGCCACGTGCTGGACCGGAGGCTGCCGCTGTTCGGCATCTGCTTCGGCAACCAGGTACTGGGTCGCGCGCTGGGCCTGGGCACGTACAAGATGCGCTACGGGCACCGGGGGATCAACATCCCGGTGATCGAGCACGCCACCGGCACCGTCGCCATCACCGCGCAGAACCACGGGTTCGCGCTGGAGGGCGAGATCGGCGCGCCGTTCGACACCCCGTTCGGCCCGGCCGAGGTCACCCACACCTGCGCCAACGACGGCACGGTCGAGGGCGTCCGCGCGCTGGACGTGCCGGCGTTCAGCGTCCAGTACCACCCGGAGGCGGCGGCCGGGCCGCACGACGCCGCCCCGCTGTTCGATCGGTTCGTCGAGTTGATGACGGGAGCCCGCTGATGCCCCGCCGGGAAGACCTGCGGCACGTGATGGTGATCGGCTCCGGGCCGATCGTGATCGGCCAGGCCTGCGAGTTCGACTACTCGGGCACCCAGGCCTGCCGGGTGCTCGCCGAGGAGGGGATCCGGGTCAGCCTGGTCAACTCCAACCCTGCGACGATCATGACCGACCCGGAGTTCGCGGACGCCACCTACATCGAGCCGATCACCGTCGAGTTCGTGACCAAGGTGATCGAGGCTGAGCGGCCGGACGCGATCCTGGCCACCCTGGGCGGGCAGACCGCGCTGAACATCGCCATCGACCTGCACGAGGCGGGGGTGCTGGAGCGCTGCGGCGTCGAGCTGATCGGCGCGGACATCGACGCCATCCAGCGCGGCGAGGACCGGCTGAAGTTCAAGGACATCGTGCTCGGCGTGGGTGGCGACGTGCCGCGCAGCGCGGTGTGCCACTCGATGGACGAGGTCCGCGCCGCGGTCGACGAGCTGGGGCTGCCGGTGGTGCTGCGGCCGTCGTTCACCATGGGCGGGCTGGGCTCCGGGCTGGCGTACACCCCGGCCGACCTGGAGCGGCTGGCCACCATCGGGCTGGACGCCAGCCCGGTGACGGAGATCCTGGTCGAGGAGAGCGTGCTCGGCTGGAAGGAGTACGAGCTCGAGCTGATGCGCGACCGGAACGACAACGTCGTGGTCATCTGCTCGATCGAGAACGTCGACCCGATGGGCGTGCACACCGGCGACTCGATCACCGTCGCGCCGGCCATGACGCTCACCGACCGCGAGTACCAGCACATGCGTGACGTGGGCATCGCCGTGCTGCGCGCGGTCGGGGTGGACACCGGCGGCTGCAACATCCAGTTCGCGGTGCACCCGGAGACCGGTCGCCTGGTGGTCATCGAGATGAACCCGAGGGTGTCGCGGTCCTCGGCGCTGGCCTCGAAGGCCACCGGGTTCCCGATCGCCAAGATCGCCACCAAGCTGGCGGTCGGCTACACGCTGGACGAGATCCGCAACGACATCACCGGCGAGACCCCGGCCTGCTTCGAGCCGGCGCTGGACTACGTGGTGGTCAAGATCCCCCGGTTCGCCTTCGAGAAGTTCCCCGGGGCGGACCCGACGCTGACCACCACGATGAAGAGCGTCGGCGAGGCGATGGCGCTGGGCCGCAGTTTCGGCGAGGCGCTGGGCAAGGCGATGCGCTCGATGGAGACCTCGGCGGTCGGGTTCTGGACCCGGCCCGACCCGGACGGCGCGACGCTGGAGTCCACGCTGGTCGAGCTGGCCACGCCGACCGACGGCCGGATCTACGCGGTCGAGCGGGCGCTGCGGCTGGGCGCCACGGTCACCCAGGTCGCCCAGCGCAGCGGCATCGACCCGTGGTTCGTCGATCAGGTCGCCGCGCTGGTGGAGCTGCGCGCCGAGGTCGAGCAGGCGCCGGTGCTGGACGGGCTGCTGCTGCGCCAGGCCAAGCGGGCAGGGCTGTCCGACCGGCAGGTGGCCGCACTGCGCCCCGAGCTGGCCGGCGAGCACGGCGTTCGGCTGCTCCGGCACCGGCTGGGCGTCCGGCCGGTGTACAAGACGGTGGACACCTGCGCCGCCGAGTTCGCTGCCCGCACCCCGTACCACTACAGCGCCTACGAGACCGACCCGGCGGCGGAGTCGGAGGTCGCGCCCCAGTCGGACCGGCCCAAGGTGCTCATCCTGGGTTCCGGCCCGAACCGGATCGGCCAGGGCATCGAGTTCGACTACTCCTGCGTGCACGCGGTGATGGCGCTGCGCGAGGCCGGCTACGAGACCGTCATGGTCAACTGCAACCCGGAGACGGTGTCCACCGACTACGACACCGCCGATCGCCTGTACTTCGAGCCGCTGACCTTCGAGGACGTGCTGGAGGTCGTGCACGTCGAGCGGGAGTCCGGCACCGGCGGTCCCGGCGTCGTCGGGGTGATCGTCCAGCTGGGCGGGCAGACGCCGCTCGGGCTGGCCCAGCGGCTGGCCGACGCGGGCGTTCCGGTGGTCGGCACCAGCCCGGAGGCGATCAACCTCGCCGAGGACCGCGGCGCGTTCGGTGCCGTGCTCACGCAGGCCGGGCTGCCCGCCCCCCGGTACGGCACCGCCACCTCGTTCGCCGAGGCGCGGGCCATCGCCGACGAGATCGGCTACCCGGTGCTGGTGCGGCCGTCCTACGTGCTGGGCGGGCGCGGCATGGAGATCGTCTACGACGAGCGGACGCTGGAGGGCTACATCCAGCGGGCCACCGAGGTCTCCCCGGAGCACCCGGTGCTGGTCGACCGGTTCCTGGACGACGCCATCGAGATCGACGTGGACGCGCTCTGCGACGGCGACGACGTCTACCTCGGCGGCGTGATGGAGCACATCGAGGAGGCCGGGGTGCACTCCGGCGACTCGGCCTGCGCCCTGCCGCCGATCACCCTGGGCCGCACCGACCTGGACGCGGTGCGGCACAGCACGGCGGCCATCGCGCACGGCATCGGGGTGCGCGGGCTGCTCAACGTGCAGTACGCCCTGCACGGCGACACGCTGTACGTGCTGGAGGCGAACCCGCGCGCCTCGCGCACCGTGCCGTTCGTGTCCAAGGCGACGGCCGTCCCGCTGGCCAAGGCGGCCGCCCGGATCATGCTGGGCGCCAGCATCGCCGAGCTGCGCGGCGAGGGCATGCTGCCGGCCAGGGGCGACGGGGCGGTGCTGTCCGGGGACGGGCCGGTGGCGGTCAAGGAGGCCGTGCTGCCGTTCCACCGGTTCCGCACCCCGGAGGGGAAGGGCGTCGACTCGCTGCTCGGGCCGGAGATGAAGTCCACCGGCGAGGTGATGGGCATCGACACCTCGTTCGGCACCGCGTTCGCCAAGTCGCAGTCCGCCGCCTACGGATCGCTGCCCACCAGCGGCCGGGTGTTCGTCTCGGTGGCCAACCGGGACAAGCGCGCGATGATCTTCCCGGTCAAGCGGCTGGCCGACCTGGGCTTCGAGGTCCTCGCCACGGCCGGCACCGGTGAGGTGCTGCGCCGCAACGGCATCTCGGTGACCATCGTGCGCAAGCACTTCGAGGGCGCGGACAACATCGTCGACGCGATCCTGGCCGGCCGGGTGGACATGATCATCAACACCCCGTACGGCAACCCCGGGCCCCGGGTGGACGGCTACGAGATCCGCACCGCGGCGGTGTCCCGGGGCATCCCCTGCCTGACCACCGTGCAGGCCGCGGCGGCCGCCGTGCAGGGCGTGGAGGCGCTCACCCGGGGAGAGCTGGGTGTGCGCTCGCTGCAGGACCTGCACGACGCGCTGCACAAGTCGCGTGCCGCCGAGGCCGCGGCGGAGGACGCGCGGGGGACGGCGTCGTGACCGGGCGGGTGGCGTGATGAGCCGGGACCCGTTCGGGCGGCGGCTGGCGGCCGCGGTGGCGGCGCACGGGCCGCTGTGTGCGGGCATCGACCCGCACGCCGAGCTGCTGGCCACCTGGGGGCTGGCGGACGACCCGGCCGGGCTGGAGCGCTTCGCCCGGGGCGCGGTGGCCGCGCTGGCCGGTCACGTCGGCCTGGTGAAGCCGCAGGCGGCGTTCTTCGAGCGGCACGGCTCGGCCGGCGTGGCGGTGCTGGAGCGCACGCTGGCGGACGCGCGCGACGCCGGGCTGCTGGTCGTGCTGGACGTCAAGCGGGGCGACATCGGCTCCACCATGGGCGGCTACGCGCAGGCCTATCTGGGCGACGGGTCACCGCTGGCCGCCGACGCGGTCACGCTCTCGCCCTACCTCGGTTTCGGCTCGCTGGCTCCCGCGCTCGACCTGGCCGCCGCCACCGGCCGCGGGGTGTTCGTGCTGGCCAGGACGTCGAACGCGGAGGGTGGCGAGGTGCAGTTGGCCGAGTGGCGCGGGCGCACCGTGGCCCAGTCGATGGTCGACTCGGCGGCCGCGCGCAACGCCCTCAGGGCCGAGCCCGGCGACGTCGGCGTGGTCGTCGGCGCGACGCACGATCACGGCCTGGCGCTGGGCGAGCTCAACGGCGCGGTGCTGGCCCCGGGGCTGGGCGCGCAGGGCGCGGGGCCGGCCGACGTGGCCGCCCGGTTCGCCGGCCTGCGCGGCGTGGTGCTGCCCGCCGTGTCCCGCGCGCTGCTCGCCCGGGGACCCGACCCGGCCGCCCTGCGCGCGGCGGCCGCCGAGTGGCGCGGGGAGCTGGCCGCCGCGTCCGCGTGACCCCGGGAACGGCCTCCCGGACGATCTCCCCTCGGCCACCCGGCGACTGCTCCGGCAGCCGCCGTCCCGGCATGCCCGGAGCCCGGTGGCACGCCGTCCCCGAGCCCGCGCGGGTGCGGCGCGCCGAGGCAGCGGCAGGCTGCGCCGAGTGGCCGACAACGCGCTGACCTGCCGCGTAGGGGGACCCCCAGTTGCGCACCGGGGTGGGTCTGTGAGTACGTTCGGGTCACCGACAGAGCACGACAGCTTGTACATGACGGAGGAGATCGTGGCCCTTCCCCAGCTCACCGAAGAACAGCGGGCCGCCGCATTGGAGAAGGCCGCGGCCGCTCGGCGGGTTCGGGCCGAGCTCAAGGACCGCCTCAAGCGCGGCGGGACGAACCTCAAGGAGGTTCTGGACCAGTCCGACTCCAACGAGGTGCTCGGCAAGATGAAGGTCTCGGCATTGCTCGAGGCGCTGCCGGGCGTCGGCAAGGTCCGCGCCCAGCAGATCATGGAGCGTCTGGAGATCGCCCCGAGCCGCCGCCTGCGCGGCCTGGGGGAGCGGCAGCGCAAGGCGCTGCTCGCCGACTTCGACGCGGAGTGACCGGGGGCACCTCGGCCGCGTCCGACCCGACGCACAGTGGTGACGCCCGGAGGGGCCGGCTGGTCGTGTTGGCCGGCCCCTCCGGCGTCGGCAAGTCCACCGTGGTCGCCGGCCTGCGTCCGGAGCTGCCCCGGCTGTTCTTCAGCGTCTCGGCGACCACCAGGGCCGCGCGCCCCGGCGAGGTCGAGGGGCGTGACTACCACTTCGTGGACGACCGGGAGTTCGACCGGCTGATCGCCGAGGACGCCCTGCTGGAGTGGGCGGAGATCCACGGCGGGTTGCACCGCTCGGGCACTCCGGCCGCCCCGGTCGAGGAGCATCTCGCGCAGGGCGACCCGGTGCTGCTGGAGGTGGATCTGGCCGGAGCCAGGGCCGTCAAGCGGTCCCGCCCAGACGCGCTGATGGTCTTCCTGATGCCGCCGAGCTGGGATGACCTGGTGCAGCGGCTCGCGGCACGCGGCACCGAGTCGCCGTCCGCCGTGGCCCGCCGGCTGGAGACCGCGCGGGAGGAGCTCGCGGCCAGCGCGGAGTTCGATGTGAGCGTGGTCAACGACGACCTGAAGGTCGTCGTTCGCCGATTGGTATCGTTGTTGGTCGGCCCCCCGACTCCGGGAGAGGCCGTGGAGACTTCCGCAGGAGTTCTTGAGTGAGCATTCCGCTGACCGACAGCACGGCGCACACCGTGCCCGAAGGCATCACCAACCCGCCGATCGACGATCTGCTCGGCAAGGCCAGCTCGAAGTACGCGCTGGTCATCTACGCGGCCAAGCGCGCCCGGCAGATCAACGACTACTACTCCCAGCTCGGCGAGGGCCTGCTGGAGTACGTGGGCCCGCTGGTGGAGCCGGGGCCGAGGGAGAAGCCGCTGTCCATCGCCATGCGCGAGATCCACGAGGGGCTGCTCGAGCACACCGAGGGCGAGTGATCCTCGGGTGACCGAACGTCGGCGGGTCGTCCTCGGGGTCGCCGGGGGGATCGCCGCGTACAAGGCCTGCGAGGTTCTGCGCAGGTTCTCCGAGTCCGGCCACGAGGTGCGGGTCATCCCCACCGAGTCCGCGTTGAACTTCGTGGGCGCGGCGACCTTCGAGGCGCTGTCCGGGCAGCCGGTGCACACCGGGGTGTTCACCGCCGTGCCCGAGGTGCAGCACGTGCGCCTGGGCCAGCACGCCGAGCTGGTGGTGGTCGCCCCGGCCACCGCCGACCTGCTCGCCCGGGCCGCCCACGGGCGCGCCGACGACCTGCTCACCGCCACCCTGCTCACCGCGCGCGGCCCGGTGCTGCTGGTGCCGGCGATGCACACCGAGATGTGGGAGCACCCGGCCACCCGCGACAACGTGGCGCTGCTGCGCTCCCGGGGCGTCACTGTGCTCGAGCCCGCGTCCGGGCGGCTGACCGGCGTCGACACCGGCCCGGGACGGCTGCCGGAGCCCTCGGAGATCGCCGAGTTCGGCCGGCTGCTGCTGGAACGGGCCGACGCGCTGCCCCGCGACCTGGCCGGCCGCCGGGTGGTGGTGTCGGCGGGCGGCACCCGTGAACCGCTCGACCCGGTGCGGTTCCTGGGTAACCGGTCGTCCGGCCGGCAGGGCTTCGCGCTGGCCCGGGTCGCCGCGCAGCGCGGTGCCGAGGTCACCCTGGTCACCGCGCACGCCGCCGAGGACCTGCAGCCCCCCGCCGCGGTGCGGACCGTGCGGACCGGTACGGCGGAGGAGCTGCGCGCGGCGATGCTGGCCGAGACGCAGCACGCCCACGCGGTGGTGATGGCCGCCGCCGTCGCCGACTTCCGGCCGGCCGAGCTCTCCGGATCCAAGATCAAGAAGTCGGACGAGGGTCCGCCTACGGTGCACCTGAGGACCAACCCGGACATCCTGGTCGAGCTGGTGGAGCTGCGCCGGCCCGGTCAGGTGGTGGTGGGGTTCGCCGCGGAGACCGGCGACGCCTCCGGCGACGTGCTGCACCACGGGCGGGCCAAGCTCGGCCGCAAGGGCTGCGACCTGCTGGTGGTGAACGCGGTCGGCGACGGCCGGGCGTTCGAGCAGCCGGACAACGCGGGCTGGCTGCTCGGCGCGGACGGCGGGGTCACCGAGCTGGAGCACGGGTCGAAGGCGCTGCTGGCGTCGCGGGTGTGGGACGCCGTCGCGGCCCGGCTCACCGGCGGCCGACTCCGGTAGCTCCCCCGGTAGTGCGCGGGGCCGCCCGCCGCGACGTGATGCGATCGGGTGAATGCGGATCCCCGGACCACATGCCTCGGCCCGTGTCCCGGCGGAGCGGAACGCGGGCCGAGTGACGAGCGACGGGCGGGCCGGGGGCCTCGCCGGGCACGGGTGGTCAGAAACCGCCCAGTACGCCGTTCGAGTCGTGATCGTTGTGGTTGTAGTAGTCGCGGTCGTTGTCCCGGTGGTGCCGGCCGTTGTCGTCCCGGTCGTCGTCCCGGTCGCCCCGGCGGTTGCGGTCGTCCCGGTCGCGCCGGACCGCGACGTAGTCGGCGGAGGCCCAGCCCTTCTTGTTGACCAGGTGCACGAAGCCGTTGCGGGTCTCGTCCACCGTGACCTTCTCGCCGGCCTTGCAGGTGCCGATGACCGGGGCCGATGAGCTCGGCTGCGAGCGGACCCGGACCTGGTCGGTGCACGAGGTCAGCTGGGTGCCGGCGGCCAGCGCGGGGCCGGCGAAGGCGACCATCGCGGCCGCGGCGGTGGCGGTGCCCACACCGAGCATCGCCGAGGTCCGTCCGCTGAGATGGAACTTGGTCATGGCATTGTGCCTCTCTGGGAAAAACGGTCACGGGGTCCGCATTCACTCGCTTTAACGACGACGTTTGCGGGGGGTAACGCCACGATTCCGCTCCGTGGGCGTGTTGGGCTGGACCCGGTCCGGCAGAGTGTGATAAGGCCTGATCAACAGGGCTGATCCGCCGTTCGTCGACTAGGCTCCCTCGGGACAAATGATCACGAGGACGGGAGTGTGGGTGTGACGAGCGGCAGCCGGCGGTTGTTCACCAGCGAGTCGGTGACCGAGGGTCACCCGGACAAGATGTGCGACGCGATCAGCGACTCCGTGCTGGACGCCATGCTCGCGGCGGACCCGCGCAGCAGGGTGGCGGTGGAGACGTTGGTCACCACCGGGCAGGTGCACGTCGCGGGCGAGGTGACGACAGGCGCCTACGTCGACATCCCGACGTTGGTCCGGGAACGGATCCTGGAGATCGGGTACGACTCCTCGGCGAAGGGCTTCGACGGCAACTCGTGCGGGGTGAACATCGCGATCGGAGCGCAGTCGGCCGACATCGCGCAGGGCGTCGACACCGCGTACGAGGCCCGGGTCGAGGCGGCCGAGGACCTCATCGCCAAGCAGGGCGCGGGCGACCAGGGCCTGATGTTCGGCTACGCGTGCACGGACACCCCCGAGCTGATGCCGCTGCCGATCGCGCTGGCGCACCGGCTGGCCCGGCGGCTGACCGAGGTGCGCAAGTCCGGGCAGCTGGCCTACCTGCGGCCGGACGGCAAGACCCAGGTGACCATCGAGTACGCCGGCGACCAGGCCGTGCGGCTGGACACGGTGGTCGTCTCCAGCCAGCACGCCGAGGAGGTCGACCTCGACGGCCAGATGGTCGGCGACATCAAGGACCAGGTGGTCGGCCCCGAGCTCGAGGCACTCAAGATCGACACCTCGGACAGCCGGCTGCTGGTCAACCCCACCGGCCGGTTCGTCATCGGCGGGCCGATGGGTGACGCGGGGCTGACCGGTCGCAAGATCATCGTGGACACCTACGGCGGCATGGCCCGGCACGGCGGCGGGGCGTTCTCCGGAAAGGACCCGTCCAAGGTGGACCGCTCGGCCGCGTACGCGATGCGGTGGGTGGCCAAGAACGTGGTGGCCTCCGGCCTGGCGCAGCGCGCCGAGGTGCAGGTGGCCTACGCGATCGGCAAGGCCGCCCCGGTGGGCCTGTTCGTGGAGACCTTCGGCACCGAGGTCGTCGACCCGGCCAAGATCCAGAGCGCGATCTCCGAGGTGTTCGACCTGCGGCCGGCCGCGCTGATCCGGGACATGGACCTGCTGCGGCCGATCTACGCGCCCACCGCCGCCTACGGCCACTTCGGCCGCGCCGACCTGGACCTCCCCTGGGAGAAGGTCGACCGGGCCGACGCGCTGAAGGCCGCCGCCGGCGCCTGAACCGGACGGACCCGCCGGGGCGGCCGCACCGCCGCCCCGGCCGGGGCCGTCTGATAGACCGGACGGCGTGACCAGCACGGCCGCCCGGAACAAGGGCGAACGACGACCGGCGGCCGAGCTGCCGGTCGCCCAGGTCGCGGTCGACGTGCCGCTGGCGCACCTGGACCGCCCGTTCGACTACCAGGTGCCCGACCAGCTCGCCGACGACGCCCGGCCCGGGGTTCGGGTGCGGGTGCGGTTCGCCGGGCGGCTGGTCGACGGCGTGCTGCTCGAGCGGCTCGAACGCTCCGCGCACCCGGGCCGGCTGGGCTGGCTGGAGCGGGTGGTGTCCGCCGAGCCGGTGCTCACCGAGGAGGTGGCCGCGCTCTGCCGGGCGGTCGCCGACCGCGGCGCCGGGACCTTCGCCGACGTGCTGCGCCTGGCCGTGCCGCCCCGGCACGCCCGGGTCGAGGCGGAGGCGCCGCCGGAGCCCACCGACGACCCACCCGTGGCGGCTCCGGTGCCCGCACCCGGCACCGGATGGGACCGGTACCGGCACGGCACCCCGCTGCTGGAGGCCGTCGCCGGCGGGCGGCGGGCGCACGCGGTGTGGCAGCCGGTACCGGGTGAGGACTGGCCGGCCCGGCTGGCCGAGGCCGCCGCCGCGTCGGTGGCCGCCGGCCGGGGCGCGCTGCTGGTCGTGCCGGACCAGCGCGACCTGGCCAGGGTGGCGCAGGCGTGCGTCGCGCTGCTGGGCGGGCACCGGGTCGCCACGCTGACCGCCGACGCCGGCCCGGCCCGCCGCTACCGGAGCTGGCTGGCCGTGCGCCGGGGCCGGGCCAGGGTCGCCGTGGGCACCCGGGCCGCCGCGTTCGCCCCGGTCGCCGATCCCGGGTTGCTCGCGGTGTGGGACGACGGCGACGACCCGCACGTCGAGCCGCACGCACCCTACCCGCACGCCAGGGACGTGCTGGTGCACCGGGCGCACGCCACCGGGGCCGCGCTGCTGGTCGCCGGGTTCGCCCGCACCGCGGAGGCGCAGCTGCTGGTCGAGTCCGGGTGGGCGCGCGAGGTGGCGGCCGACCGGGCGACCGTCCGTGCCGCGACCGCCAGGGTCACCCCGGCCGCCGAGACCGAGGCGGCACTGGTGGACGACCCGAACGCCCGTGCCGCGCGGTTGCCCAAGGTCGCCTTCGACGCCGCCCGCGCCGCGCTGGGCCGCGACGAACCGGTGCTGGTGCAGGTGCCGCGTGGCGGCTACGTGCCCGGGCTGGCCTGCGCGCACTGCCGCGAGCCGGCCCGCTGCCGCCGGTGCGCCGGCCCGCTGGGCCTGCCCAGGGGCGGCGGGCTGGATCTGGCCGGCGCGCCGAGCTGCCGGTGGTGCGGGGTGGCGGAGACGGCGTTCCGCTGCGCCGCGTGCGGGTCGAGGAGGCCGAGGGCCACCGTGGTCGGCTCCGCGCGCACCGCCGAGGAGCTCGGGCGGGCCTTCCCCGGGGTGGCGGTGCGCGCGTCCGGCGGCGGGGTGCCGGTGCTGGACACGGTGCCCGGGTCGGCGGCGCTGGTGGTGGCCACCCCGGGTGCCGAGCCGTGGGTGGCCGGGGTGCCGGGTGGGGCGGGCTACGGGGCGGCGCTGCTGCTGGACGGCTGGGCGATGCTGTCGAGGCCGGACCTGCGGGTGGCCGAGGAGACGCTGCGCCGCTGGATGGCCGCCGCCGCGCTGGCCCGCCCGCTGTCCGCCGGGGGCCGGGTCGTGGTGTCGGCCGATCCCGGGCTGGCCGTGGTGCAGGCGCTGGTCCGGTGGGACCCGGCCGGGCACGCGGCCGCCGAGCTCGCCGCCCGCACCGAGCTGGGCTTCCCGCCGGCGGTGCGGATGGCCGCCGTGGAGGGGGCGCCGGACGCGGTGGCGGAGGTGCTGGCCTCGGCCCGGCTTCCGGAGAACGCCGAGGTGCTCGGCCCCGTCGAGCTGGACTCCTCGTCGTCCGGCGAGGTGAGGGAACGCGCGCTGGTGCGGGTGCCCCGTCCGGACGGCAGGGCGCTGGCCGCCGCGCTGGCCGAGGCGCAGGCGGGTCGGACCGCGCGCAAGGCGGCGGAGCCGGTGCGGGTGCGGATGGACCCGCACGAGATCGCCTAGGGCCGTCCGCCGCCGCACCCCGGCCGCGGATGGACCCGCACGAGATCTCCTAGGGCCGTCCGCCGCCGCACCCCGGCCGCTCGCGGACACGCCCCCAGCGGGTACGGGCGGCGGGGCCCGCGCCCGCCGCGCACTAAGCTGAGGGCGAGCACGGCACGGTCGTTCGTGGAGGGGGCGCGGCGTAGATGGCGGTTAAGCCGATCCGGCTGTTCGGTGACCCGGTGCTGCGCACCAGGGCCGAGGAGGTCGTCGACTTCGACGCCGAGCTGCGCAAGCTGGTCACCGACCTGCACCACACCATGCGCGAGGAGGGTGGTGCCGGGCTGGCCGCGCCGCAGCTGGGCGTGGGTCTGCGCGTGTTCACCTACCACTGCGACGAGTTCGAGGGCCACCTGGTGAACCCGACGTTCGACGTGGTCGGCGAGGACACCCAGGACGGCCCGGAGGGCTGCCTGTCCATTCCCGGGCTGACCTGGGACTGCCGCCGGCACCTGCACGTGATCGCCAGCGGGTGGAACGTGCACGGCGACCCGGTGCGGCTGGAGGGCAGCGAGCTGCTGGCACGGTGCGTCCAGCACGAGACCGACCACCTGGACGGGGTGCTGTTCGTGGACCGGCTCGACGCCGAGACCCGCCGGCGCGCGATGGCCGAGATCCGGGCCGCCGAGTGGTTCGCCGACCCCGACCCGGTCGCGCGCCCGGTGGTCAAGGCCAGCCCGCACCCGCTGTTCGGGAAGGCACGGTAGAGGGCGGTGCGGCTCGTCTTCGCCGGCACCCCGCACGCGGCCCTGCCGGCCCTGTCCGCGATGTTGACCTCGCCCCGGCACGAGGTGGTGGCTGTGCTCACCCGCCCCGACGCGCCCACCGGCCGGGGCCGCAGGCTGGCGGCCTCCCCGGTCGCCGAGCTCGCCGCCGAGCACGGCATCCCGGTGCTGCGTCCGGCGAAGCCCGCCGAGCCCGGGTTCGCCGAGTCGCTGGCCGCGTACCGGCCGGACTGCTGCCCGGTGGTGGCCTACGGGGCGCTGCTGCCCGGGTCGCTGCTCCCGCTGCCGTCGCACGGGTGGGTCAACCTGCACTTCTCGCTGCTGCCCGCCTGGCGGGGCGCGGCGCCGGTGCAGGCCGCGATCCGGCACGGCGACGACGTGACCGGCGCGAGCGTGTTCGAGCTGGAGAAGGGCATGGACACCGGCCCGGTGTACGGCGTGGTGACCGAGTCGGTCGGCCCCACCGACACCGCGGGCGACCTGCTGGACCGGCTGTCCCGCTCCGGCGCGGAGCTGCTGCTGGCCACCCTGGACGGCATCGAGGACGGCACCCTGCGGCCGGTCCCGCAGCCGGCCGAGGGCGTCTCCTACGCGCCGAAGGTGACGGTGGCCGATACCGAGGTGAGCTGGCGCGGCCCGGCGTGGGCGGTGGACCGGCTGATCCGGTCGGCCACCCCCGAGCCCGGTGCGTGGACCACGTTCCGGGGTGAGCGGCTGGGCCTCGGCCCGGTCACCCCGATCGAGGAGGAGACCGGGCTGGGCCCGGGGGAGCTGCGGGCGGAGAAGCGGCGGGTGCTGGTCGGGACGGCGTCGGGCACGGTGCGGCTGGGCGCCGTGCGCCCGGCGGGCAAGCGGGACATGCCGGCGGCCGACTGGGCGCGGGGTACCCGGCCGGACCTCGGCGAGCGGTTCACCGCCGCCGACACCGACCCGGCGCCGGCCGTCGAGGTGACCGGGTGACCGCCGACCGCCGCTCCGGCCCCCGGCGCGCCGGACGCCCCTCCCGCCCCGGTAACTCCGGGCCACCGGCCCGGCGGCGGTCCCCGGTGCGGCCGCAGGTGGCCGACCCGGCCCGCTCGGCCGCGCTGGAACTGCTCACCGCGGTCCGCGAGCGGGACGCCTACGCCAACCTGGCGATGCCGGCCATCCTGAGCCGGGCCCGGCTGTCCGGCCGCGACGCCGCGTTCGCCACCGAGCTGGGCTACGGCAGCTGCCGGGCGCGCGGCCTGCTGGACGCGGTGCTGGCGGCGTGCTCGCAGCGACCGCTGGACAACATCGAGGCGCCGCTGCTGGACGCGCTGCGGCTGGGCGCCTACCAGCTGCTGCGCACCCGGGTGCCGGCGCACGCGGCGGTCGACTCGACAGTCGAGCTGGTGCGGGTGTCCGCCGGGTCGCGCTCGGCGGGGTTCGTGAACGCCATTCTGCGCCGGGTGGGCGAGCGCACCGAGGCGGACTGGGTGGCCGAGCTGGCCCCGGACGCCGCCACCGACCCGGTCGGCCACCTGGCGTTCCGGCACGCGCACCCGACGTGGATCGCGCAGGCGTTCGCCGACGCGCTGGGCGACGCGAGCGGGCCGGGCGGGGAGCTGGACGCGGCGCTGGCCGCCGACGACTCCCGGCCCTCGGTGCACCTGCTGGCTCGCCCGGGGGCGATCACCGCCGAGGAGCTGGCGCTGGTCACCGGGGGTGAGGAGGCGCCGTTCTCGCCGTACGGGGTACGGCTGGAGACCGGTGCGGGCGACCCGGGCGAGCTCGACGCCGTCACCGAGGGCATGGCCGTGGTGATGGACGAGGGCAGCCAGCTGGTCGCGCTCGCGCTCGCCGGGGCAGGGCTGGACGGGCCGGACGGCGGCCGGTGGCTGGACCTGTGCGCCGGGCCGGGGGGCAAGGCCACGCTGCTGGGCGGCCTGGCTGACCTGGTGGGCGGCACGCTGGACGCGGTGGAGCCGGCCGAGCACCGGGCCGGGCTGGTCCGCTCCGCCACCCGGGGGCAGCCGGTCACCGTGCACGTGGCGGACGGCCGGGAGGCTCCGCTGCCGGACGGGGTGTTCGACCGGGTGCTGGTGGACGCGCCGTGCACTGGGCTGGGGGCGCTGCGCCGCCGCCCGGAGGCCCGCTGGCGCCGCGAGCCGTCGGACGTCGCCGGGCTGACCGGCCTGCAGCGCGACCTGCTCACCGCGGCGCTGCGGCACGTCCGGGTGGGCGGGGTCGTCGGCTACGCCACCTGCTCGCCGCACCTGGCCGAGACGCACGGCGTGCTGGCCGGGGTGCTGCGCCGGCACCGGGGCTCGGTGGAGCAGCTGGATGCCCGCGCCGTCCTGCCGGACGGGATGCCGGGGCTGGGGGACGGTCCGTCGGTGCAGCTGTGGCCGCACCGGCACGGCACCGACGCCATGTTCCTGGCCGTGCTGCGGCGTACCGCCTGACCGAGGTGCCCGGGACTGCGCGCGGAGTTCGGGTGACCGACCGGCGGAGCGGCCGAGGACGTGACCGCCGTCACGGTTGGAGTTCCGGGGGCCACAGGGGCGCACCCCACATCCTCGGAGCGGCGTAATCTGCGGAACGTGCCACCGATGATCGCGCCGAGCATCCTGTCCGCCGACTTCGCGCGGCTGGCCGACGAGGCGGCCGCCGTGTCGGACGCGGACTGGCTGCACGTCGACGTGATGGACGGGCACTTCGTGCCGAACCTCACGCTGGGCCTGCCGGTGGTGGAGGCGATCCTGCGGTCCACCGAGATCCCGGTGGACTGCCACCTGATGATCGACGACCCGGACCGGTGGGCGGTCGGGTACGCGGAGGCCGGCGCGCACAACGTGACCGTCCACGTGGAGGCGGCGAACGATCCGGTGGCGCTGGCGGCCGACCTGCGGGCGGCCGGGGCGAAGGCCGGCCTGTCGGTCAAGCCGAACACCCCGCTGGAGCCGTACCTGGAGCTGCTGAAGCACTACGACACCCTGCTGGTGATGAGTGTGGAGCCCGGCTTCGGCGGGCAGAGCTTCATCGCCTCGGTGCTGGACAAGGTGCGCGCCGCCCGCCGGCTGGTCGACTCGGGCGAGCTGACCCTGCTGGTGGAGATCGACGGCGGGATCAACGACGAGACCATCGAGCAGGCCGCCGAGGCGGGCGTGGACTGCTTCGTCGCCGGCTCGGCCGTGTACTCGGCGAAGGACCCCGGGCAGGCCGTGGAGCGGCTGCGCCGGATCGCCGCCGAGCACGCCGGCAGCCACCCGGCGGGACGCTGACGAGAGGGAGCTGCCTGATGTTCACCGGGATCGTCGAGGAGGTCGGCGAGATCGCCGAGGTGCGCCGGTCGGACGACGTGGTGGTGCTCGCGGTGCGGGCCGGCACGGTGGCCTCGGACGCCCGGCACGGCGACTCGATATCGGTGAACGGCTGCTGTCTGACGGTCGCCGACCCGGACGGCGCGACCGGCGAGGTGTTCCACCTCGAGCTGGTGCCCGAGACGCTCAAGCGCACCTCGTTGGGCGCGGCGGCCGAGGGCGCCAGGGTCAACCTCGAGCGGGCACTGCCGGCCGGGGCGCGGCTGGGCGGGCACATCGTGCAGGGCCACGTGGACGGCGTCGGGACGCTGCTCTCGCGCAGCCCGGGGGAGCGCAGCGACGAGGTCCGGTTCAGCCTGCCGGGCGAGCTGTCCCGCTACGTGGTGGAGAAGGGCTCGATCGCGGTGGACGGTGTGTCGCTGACGGTGGCCGCCACCGACCGTGACACGTTCACCGTGGCGCTCATCCCCACCACATTGGCGGACACCACATTGGGAATACGACAACCGGGCGACGTGGTCAACCTAGAGGTGGACGTCGTGGCCAAGTACGTGGAGCGGTTGACCGCCGGGTATCTCGGGGGCGCCGGTGAGGAGGCTCGACCGGAATGAGCGATCTCGAGTCGGGTGACGTCGCCGTGCCGGCGGGCATCGACGGGCAGGACGAGCGGTTCGCCGGCATCGCCCGCGCGCTGCGCGACATCGCCTCGGGCAAGGCGGTCGTCGTGGTGGACGACGAGGACAGGGAGAACGAGGGCGACCTGATCTTCGCGGCGGAGAAGGCGACGTCGGAGCTGGTGTCGTTCATGGTCCGCTACACGTCCGGGTACGTGTGCGTGGCGCTCACCGAGGACGACTGCGACCGGCTCGACCTGCCGCCGATGTACCACAGCAACGGCGACGCGTTCCGCACCGCGTTCACGGTGACCGTGGATGCCCGCGACGGCGTGTCGACCGGCATCTCGGCCAGCGACCGCGCGCACACCATCCGGCTGCTGGCCGACCCCGACGCCGACGCCAAGGACTTCGTCCGGCCGGGGCACCTGCTGCCGCTGCGGGCCAAGGCCGGCGGGGTGCTGCGCCGCCCCGGGCACACCGAGGCCGCGGTGGACCTGACCCGGCTGGCCGGTCTGGCCCCGGCGGGCGCGCTGTGCGAGATCGTGTCGCAGAAGAACGACGGTGACATGGCCAGGGCGGACGAGCTGCGGGTGTTCGCCGACGACCACGACCTGGCGCTGGTCACCATCGCCGACCTGATCGCCTACCGGCGGCGCTACGAGAAGCAGGTGGAACGGGTCGCGGAGGCGCGCATCCCCACCCCGCACGGCGGTTTCGTTGCCTACGGCTACGACAACGTGCTGGACGGCATCGAGCACATCGCGCTGGTCCACGGCGAGATCGGCGACGGGGAGAACGTGCTGGTCCGGGTGCACTCCGAGTGCCTGACCGGCGACGTGTTCGGCTCGCTGCGCTGCGACTGCGGGCCGCAGCTGGACGCCGCGCTGGGCGCCGTGGCGGAGGAGGGCCGTGGTGTGGTGCTCTACGTGCGCGGTCACGAGGGCCGGGGCATCGGGCTGATGCACAAGCTGCAGGCCTACCAGCTGCAGGAGTCCGGCGCGGACACGGTCGACGCGAACCTGGCGCTGGGCATGCCGGCCGACGCCCGCGACTACGGCACCGGCGCGCAGATCCTGGCCGACCTGGGCGTGCGGTCGATGCGGCTGCTGACGAACAATCCCGACAAGCGCGCCGGGCTGGAGGGCTACGGGCTGCGGGTGGTGGAGCGGGTGGCCCTGCCCATCCGGCCCACCCGGGAGAACCTGCACTACCTGCGCACCAAGCGCGACCGGATGGGGCACGACCTGCCCGATCTGGACGGCGGCTCGGATGGCCTGGACGGGCGGGGCACCGGCGGGTTCACCGCGTGAGGGACCCGGCCGGCCGGGTGGTCGGACGGGTCGGGCAAGGTACGGGCATGCGGCGATCGAGGCGAGTGGCGCGATGAGCGGGGAAGGGCGGCCGTCGGAGGCCGGTGAGCTGGACGCGGCCGCGCTGCGGCTGGGCATCGCGGCGGCGCGGTGGCACCCGGCCATCTCCGAGCGGCTGCTGGAGCGGGCGCTGGCGGTGGCCGCCGACGCCGGGGTCGAGCGGCCCACGGTGGTGCGGGTGCCCGGGTCGCTGGAGCTGCCGGTGGTCTGCCAGGAGCTGGCCAGGGGGCACGACGCGGTGGTGGCGCTGGGCGTGGTGATCCGCGGCGGCACACCGCACTTCGACTACGTGTGCGACTCGGTGACCGCCGGGCTGACCCGGATCGCGCTGGACTGCTCGACGCCGGTCGGCAACGGCGTGCTGACCTGCGACACCGAGCAGCAGGCCGTGGCGCGCAGCGGCCGGCCGGACTCCGAGGAGGACAAGGGGGCCGACGCGTGCACCGCCGCGCTGGTCACCGCGCTGGCGCTGCGCGAGCTGCGCGGTTCGGGGTGACCGTGCCCCTGTCCTCGGGCAGCTCCACCGGCGCCCCGGCCGGGGCCGGACCGGTGGTGATCCGGCCGTACCGGGTGCGCTGGGTGGCCTGGGTCGCGGCGTTCGTGCTGCTGGCGACGATGACGGCGGTCGCGGTCGTGCTGCGCGAGTCGGCCACCGGGGTCTACTTCCGCACCGCCGACCAGGTGTCGCTGATCGTGCTCGGCGGGTTCATGGCGGCCGGCGTGCTGCTGCTGACCCTGGCCCGGGTGCGGGCCGACGAGACCGGCGTCGAGGTCCGCAACCTGCTGATCACCCGGCGGGTCCCCTGGTCGGAGGTGCTGGAGATCGGCTTCCCGGACGGCGAGCGGTGGGCGCGGCTGGAGCTGCCGGACGACGAGTACCTGCCGATGAGCGCGATCCAGCTGGTCGACGGGCAGCGCGCGGTGGCCGCGATGGACCGGCTGCGGGCGCTGCACCGGCGGGCGGGGCAGGCCCGCCCCGACGACGGCCGCTGACGTACCCGGAGGTTCATGTGTCACAGGTGGGACAGGCGCCCCAGGACGGGGTCCGGCTGGGCGATGTCGTGCTGCGCAACCGGCTGGTCACCTCGTCCAGCCTGCTCGGCTACGGGGTGGCGAACTCGGCGTTCTACGGGATGAGCCCGATCGCGATGTTCGTCCCGCTGCACCGGTTCGGCGCGGTCACCACCCGCACACTGACCGTGCTGCCGCGCGACGGGCACTTCACCAACCGCGACGACTGGTCGCCCCGCGAGCTGCCGGGGCTGCTGCGCCGCTACGCCCGGGTGCTGCGCGGGGTTGACGGCGGGTTCATCAACGCCTTCGGCTGGTGCAACATCGGTATCGAGGCGTACCTGCGGGACTACTTCCCGCGCACCCGCGACCAGCGCACGATCATCTCGCTGGGCGGGTTCTCCGCCGAGGAGTTCGTCAGCCTGGTCGACTCGGTCAACGCGGCCGTGCCGGCCGGTGACATCGCCGCGGTCGAGTTCAACGTGTCCTGTCACAACGTCAACTTCGACTTCTCGGCGATCCTGGACGCGGTGCTGGCCGACGCGGTGCCCCGGAGCGACCATCCGGTGATCCTCAAGCTCTCGCCGGACGTGGACTACCTGGACAACGCCCGGCGGGCCGCCTCGGCCGGGGTGAGCGCGCTGACCGCGATCAACACCGTGAAGGCGCTGCGGCTGGATCCGCGCACCGGGGAGCCGCTGCTGGCGAACCGGTACGGCGGGCTGTCCGGCCGGGCGATCAAGCCGATCGGGTTGCGCGTGGTGGCCGAGCTGCGCGACGCCGGCGTGACGCTGCCGATCATCGCCACCGGCGGGGTCCGCACCGTCGACGACTGCCGGGAGTACTTCTGGGCCGGTGCCGACGCGGTGAGCCTGGGCAGCGCCACCTGGCTGGCCTCGTACCCGGGCTACGCGATGGCCCCGGTGCGGGCGTTGCGGGTGCGGCAGGTGTTGCGCGGGGTGGAGCGCTACCGGGAGCTACCGACCCGCCGCGCCGGGCTACCCTCGTTACCGAGTACGCCCCGATCCCCCCTGCGCTGAGGCGGTGCACGCATGACGGCCCCCGCTCGCACGCCCGCCCGGCGTCCGAAGGTGGTGCTGCTGGACGTCTTCGAGACGTTGCTGCGGCTGGAGGCCCTGCGGTCGCGGTTCGTCGACGTGGGCCGTCCCGAGCACGAGCTGGAGCTGTTCTTCACCCGCACCCTGCGGGACGGCATGGCGCTCACCCTGGCCGGCGAGGCACCGCCGTTCGCCGAGGTCGCCCGCTCCGCGCTGATCGAGATCACCGAGCGGCGGCTGTCCGAGGCGGCGGTGCAGCACGTGCTGGACGGGTTCCGCGAGCTGCCACCGCACCCGGACGTGGAGCCGGCCCTGGTGATGCTGGCCAGGGCGAAGGTGCCGGCCTACGCGTTCACCCACGGCTCGGCCGACGTGGTGCGGGCCGCGCTGGACGGCGCCCAGCTGCGCAGCTACCTGCGCGGGGTGCTGTCCGCCGAGGAGCTCGGCTCGTTCAAGCCGCCGCCCACGGTGTACCACTGGGCCTGCGACCAGATCGGCTCCGAGCGGTCCCGCACCGCGCTGGTCGCGGTGCACTCCTGGGACGTGCACGGCGCCACCCGGGCCGGGCTGCTGGGCGGGCTGGCCACCCGCCAGGAGGGCGGCATGTCGGACGTGTTCGACCCGCCGCACGTGGTGGCCGAGGGGCTGGACACGGTCGTCGAGCGGCTGCTCGCGCTGCCCGCCTGACCGCCGGGCGTCCCCGGACCGGGGGGCGAGGGTGCTTGGCGCCCGGACTAACCTGGAGCGACCATGGCCGATCCGTCCACGTACCGTCCGGCCGCCGGCACCATCCCGGAGGCCCCCGGGGTCTACCGCTTCTCCGACCAGCACGGTCGGGTCATCTACGTCGGCAAGGCCAAGAGCCTGCGCAGCCGGCTGAACTCGTACTTCGCCGACCTGTCGAACCTGCACCCGCGCACCCGGCAGATGGTGACCACCGCCGCGCACGTGCAGTGGACCGTGGTGACCACCGAGGTCGAGGCGCTCCAGCTCGAGTACAACTGGATCAAGGAGTTCGACCCGAGGTTCAACGTCCGCTACCGGGACGACAAGACCTACCCGGTGCTGGCGGTGACCCTGCACGAGGAGTACCCGAGGCTGCACGTCTACCGGGGTCCCCGGCGCAGGGGCGTGCGCTACTTCGGGCCGTACGCGCACGCCTGGGCGATCCGGGAGACGCTGGACCTGCTGCTGCGGGTGTTCCCGGCGCGCACCTGCTCCACCGGGGTGTTCCGCCGGCACACCCAGATGGGCAGGCCCTGCCTGCTCGGCTACATCGACAAGTGCTCCGCGCCGTGCGTGGGCCGGGTGGACGCGCGGCGGCACCGGGAGATCGTGAACGACTTCTGCGACTTCCTCGGCGGGCGCACCGACAAGATGGTCCGCGACCTGGAGCGCGCGATGGCGGCCGCCTCCGAGGAGCTGGAGTTCGAGCGGGCCGCCCGGCTGCGCGACGACGTCGGGGCGCTGCGCCGGGCCATGGAGCGCCAGGCCGTGGTGCTCGGCGACGGCACCGACGCCGACGTGGTGGCCTTCGCCGAGGACGAGCTGGAGGCCGCCGTCCAGGTGTTCCACGTGCGCGGCGGCCGGGTGCGCGGCCAGCGCGGCTGGGTGATCGAGAAGGCCGAGGTCACCGAGCGGGCGGAGCTGGTGTCCCGGTTCCTCAGCCAGTTCTACGGCGAGCAGGCCGCGCTGGCCGAGGCGGCCGACGACGCGGTGCAGCCGGTGCCCAGGGAGATCCTGGTGCCCGAGCTGCCCGCCGACCTCGACTCGCTCACCGAGTGGCTGTGCGGCCTGCGCGGCGGCCGGGTGCGGGTCCGGGTGGCGGCCCGGGGCGACAAGCGCGCGCTGGCCGACACGGTGGCCCGCAACGCCGCGGAGGCGCTCACCCAGCACAAGCTGCGCCGGGCCGGCGACCTGACCGCCCGCTCGGCCGCGCTGGGCGAGATCCAGGACGCGCTGGGGCTCGACACCGCGCCGCTGCGGATCGAGTGCGTCGACGTCAGCCACGTGCAGGGCACCGACGTGGTCGCCTCGATGGTGGTGTTCGAGGACGGGCTGGCCCGCAAGTCGGAGTACCGCCGGTTCGCCATCCGGGACGGGGCCGAGGGCGGTGACGTGGCGTCCATCGCGGAGGTGGTGCGCCGCCGGTTCCGCCGCTACCTGACCGAGGCCCACGCCGACGCCGACGCCGACGCCGACACCGACACCGACGCCGACGCCGACACCGACACCGACGCCGACACCGACACCGACGCCGACACCGACCCCGGCACCTCCGGTGAGGTGCCGGCCGACCCCGGCACCTCCGGTGAGGTGCCGGCCGACCCCGCTCCCGGCAGCCCGGAGGCCGCCGACGCCGGCCTCGCCGCCGAGGACGAGCCGGCCGTGCGCGGCGGCATCGACCCGACCACCGGCCGCCCGCGCAAGTTCGCCTACCCGCCGAACCTGTTCGTGGTCGACGGCGGGGCACCGCAGGTCGAGGCGGCGGCCGACGTGCTCGCCGAGCTGGGCATCACCGACGTTGCGGTGTGCGGCCTCGCCAAGCGGCTCGAGGAGGTGTGGCTGCCCGGCGATCCCGACCCGATGATCCTGCCGCGCACCAGCGAGGGCCTCTACCTGCTGCAGCGGGTGCGCGACGAGGCACACCGGTTCGCCATCACCTACCACCGGCAGAAGCGGTCGCGCAGAATGACGGCGTCGGAGCTGGACGCCGTGCCCGGCCTGGGGCAGACCAGGCGCACCGCGCTGCTCAAGCACTTCGGGTCGGTGCGCAAGCTCCGGCAGGCGGCCGCCGAGGAGATCGCGGCGGTGCCCGGGATGGGCCCGCGCACGGCGGCCGCGGTGGTCGCCGCGCTGCACGCGGGGGAGACGCCGGCGGGTACGCCCGTACCGGCGGAGACGGCGGCCTCGGCCGGCGAGGGGGACGGGACATGACCGATCAGGAGCGCGCACCCCGGGTGCCCGGCGAGGACCCACCCGGCGAGGACCCACCCGGCGAGGACCCGGCCGGGGAGGTCGCGCCGGCCACCGGCATCGAGGTGGCCGTCGTCAGCGGGCTGTCCGGCGCCGGGCGCAGCACCGCGGCGAAGGTGCTGGAGGACCTGGGCTGGTTCGTGGTGGACAATCTGCCCCCCGAGCTGATCTCCACCATGGTGCAGCTGGGCGCCCGCGCCGGCGGGGACATCACCCGGATCGCGGTGGTGATGGACGTGCGCAGCCGGGCGTTCACCGACGACCTGGCTGCCGTGATCAAGGACCTGGACGCGCGCGGCTACAAGCCCCGCCTGCTGTTCCTGGAGGCCAGTGACCAGGTGCTGATCCGGCGGTTCGAGCAGGTCCGCCGGGGCCACCCGCTGCAGGAGACCGACAACGCACCCGGCCGGCTGGCCGACGGGATCGCCGCCGAGCGGGAGCTGCTGGGGCCGCTGCGCAACGCGGCCGACCTGGTGCTGGACACCAGTGGCCTGTCGGTGCACCAGCTGCGCACCGCGATCGAGCAGTCCTTCGGCACCGAGGAGTCGGCCCACACCCGGGTGACGATGCTGTCCTTCGGCTACAAGTACGGGCTGCCGATGGACGCCGACCTGGTCGTCGACATGCGGTTCCTGCCCAACCCGTACTGGATCCCGGAGCTGCGCGACTTCACCGGCCGGGACGAGGCGGTGCGCGACTACGTGCTGTCCCAGGAGGGCGCCGAGGAGTTCCTGGACCGCTACCACCAGCTGTTGCGGCTGGTGAACGGCGGCTACCGGCGGGAGGGCAAGCGGTACCTGACCGTCGCGGTGGGCTGCACCGGCGGCAAGCACCGCAGCGTGGCCATCTCCGAGGAGCTGGGCCGGCGGCTCGGTGGGGAGGACGGGGTCACGGTCAGCGTGGTGCACCGCGACCTCGGCCGGGAATGAGCCGCCCGCGTGCCGTCGCGCTGGGCGGCGGGCACGGGCTGTACGTGACGCTCACCGCGCTGCGGCTGCTGACCGAGTCGGTCACGGCCGTGGTGACGGTGGCCGACGACGGCGGCTCCTCCGGCCGGCTGCGCGGCGAGCTGGGCGTGCTGCCGCCGGGCGACCTGCGGATGGCGCTGACCGCGCTGGCCGAGGGGGAGCCGGGCGAACAGTGGCGGGAGCTGTTCCAGCACCGGTTCGGCGGCACCGGCGCGCTGGCCGGGCACGCGGTGGGCAACCTGCTGCTGGCCGGGCTGGTCGAGGTGCTGGGCGACCCGGTGGCCGCGCTGGACCAGGCCTGCCGGTTGCTCGGCGTGCGCGGCCGGGTGCTGCCGATGAGCACCGAGGCGGTGGTGATCGAGGGCGAGGTGGTCGGCCTGGGCCGCGACCCGGAGGCGGTGCGCAGGATCCGCGGCCAGGTCGCGGTGGCGAGCACCCCGGGGCGGGTGCGCCGGGTGTGGCTGCGCCCGGAACGCCCGGCGGCCTGCGCGGAGGCGGTGGCCGCCGTGCGCGAGGCCGACGTGGTGCTGCTCGGGCCGGGCTCGTGGTTCACCAGCGTGCTGCCCCACCTGATGGTGCCGGAGCTGCGCCGGGCGTTGCTGGACACCCCGGCGCGGCGGGTGGTGGTGCTCAACCTGGCCCCGCAGCCGGGGGAGACCGGTGGCTTCTCCCCGGAGCAGCACCTGGACGTACTCTGCCAGCACGCTCCCGACCTCCGCATCGACGCGGTACTGGCCGATCGGGACGCCGTGCCGGTCCCGGAGCGGCTGCGCCAGTCGGCCGCCGCCCTGGGTGCGACCGCGGTGCTGGCCCCCATTGGTGAACCAGATGGTTCAGCAAGGCACAATCCCGCGGCACTGGCCGAGGCGGTGCGATCGGTACTTGCCGACAGTGACACCATGACTTCTGAGCGTGACCGCCGGGAGACCGGCGGCGGGGGGAACAGTGGGACCCGGGCGTCGTCCGGCCGAGAGGAGAACACGAGGTGGCGATGACATCGTCGGTGAAGGATGAGCTCAGCCGGCTGAACGTGACCAAGCCGTGCTGCCGTCGGTCGGAGCTGTCGTCCCTGCTGCGGTTCGCCGGCGGACTGCACATCGTCGGGGGGAACGTGGTGATCGAGGCGGAGGTGGACACCGGCTCGGTGGCCCGCAGGCTCCGCCGGGAGATCCACGACCTGTACGGGCACACCTCCGAGGTGCAGGTGATCAGCTCCGGTGGGCTGCGCCGGGGCGCCCGGTACGTGGTCCGGGTGGTCAAGGACGGTGCCGGCCTGGCCCGGCAGACCGGCCTGCTCGACCTGCGCGGCCGCCCGGTGCGCGGGCTGCCCCCGCAGGTCGTCTCGGGCGGCCTGTGCGACGCGGAGGCGGCCTGGCGGGGCGCGTTCCTGGCGCACGGCTCGCTCACCGAGCCCGGCCGCAGCTCGGCGCTGGAGGTCACCTGTCCCGGCCCGGAGGCGGCGTTGGCGCTGGTCGGCGCGGCGCGGCGGCTCGGGGTCGCCGCGAAGGCCCGTGAGGTGCGCGGCGCGGACCGGGTCGTGGTCCGCGACGGCGACGCGATCGGCGCGCTGCTCACCCGGCTGGGCGCACACTCCTCGGTGCTGGCCTGGGAGGAGCGCCGGATGCGCCGCGAGGTGCGTGCCACGGCCAACCGGCTGGCCAACTTCGACGACGCCAACCTGCGCCGCTCGGCGCGCGCGGCGGTGGCGGCCTCCGCGCGGGTGCGCCGGGCGCTGGAGCTGCTGGCCGAGGACACCCCGGACCACCTGCTCGCCGCCGGCCGGCTGCGCCTGGAGCACACCCAGGCCTCCCTGGAGGAGCTGGGCCAGCTGTCCGACCCGCCGATGACCAAGGACGCGGTGGCCGGCCGGATCCGCAGGCTGCTGCACATGGCCGACAAGCGGGCCGCCGACCTGGGCGTCCCGGACACCGAGTCGGCCGTCACCGCGGAGATGCTCGCCGACACCTGAGCGGCCGTGCCCCGGCCGCGGCCGGCGAGGACGGTGGGCAAAATCCCTCTGCCGAGGTCAGGTGGGTCCGAGATCCGCCCGGTAGGGTGGCCCGCGATACGCGGTGGTCGATCGAGGAGGCATGCGTGGTTCGGGTAGGCGTCAACGGCTTCGGTCGCATCGGACGGAACTTCTGGCGGGCGGTGGACGCCCAGCGGGCCGCCGGGGGCACCGATATCGAGATCGTCGCGGTGAACGACATCACCGACAACGCCACGCTGGCCCACCTGCTGAAGTACGACTCCATCCTGGGTCGGCTGCCGCACGAGGTCAGCTCCACCGAGGACGAGATCCTGGTCGACGGCAGGGGCTTCAAGGGGCTGGCGGTGCGGGACCCGGCCGAGCTGCCCTGGAAGGACCTCGGGGTCGACGTGGTGGTCGAGTCCACCGGCATCTTCACCAAGCGCGAGGGCGCGACCAAGCACCTCGACGCGGGCGCGAAGAAGGTGGTGATCTCGGCGCCGGCCACCGGCGAGGACCTCACCATCGTCAAGGGTGTCAACGACGGCGACTACGACGGTAGCCAGTCGATCGTGTCGAACGCCTCGTGCACCACCAACTGCCTGGCCCCGATGGCCAAGGTGCTCGACGACCTGGTGGGCATCGAGAACGGCCTGATGACCACGATCCACGCCTACACCGCCGACCAGAACCTGCAGGACGGCCCGCACAAGGACCTGCGCAGGGCGCGGGCCGCCGCGCTGAACATCGTGCCCACCTCCACCGGTGCCGCGAAGGCCATCGCGCTGGTGATGCCGCACCTGAAGGGCAAGCTGGACGGTTACGCGCTGCGGGTGCCGGTGCCCACCGGGTCGGCCACCGACCTGACCGCCACCGTCGGCAGGGACACCACGGTCGAGGAGGTCAACGCGGCGATGAAGGCGGCCGCCGAGGGCTCGCTGAAGGGCGTGCTGACCTACAGCGAGGCCCCGCTGGTGTCCAGCGACATCGTCACCGACCCGGCCTCCTGCATCTTCGACTCCGGGCTGACCAAGGTGATCGGCAGGCAGGTCAAGATCGTCGGCTGGTACGACAACGAGTGGGGCTACTCCAACCGCCTGGTGGACATCACCGGTCTGGTGGCGTCCACGCTGTGAGGACGCTCGACGACCTGATCGGCGAGGGGGTCGCGGGTCGCGCGGTGCTGGTCCGCTCCGACCTGAACGTGCCGCTGGACGGCGCGCGGATCACCGACGACGGCCGGATCCGCGCCTCGGTGCCGACGCTGCGCGCGCTGGCCGACGGGGGTGCGCGGGTGGTCGTGGTGGCGCACTTGGGCCGGCCGAAGCCGGGCGCGGACAACAGCGCGGTCTCGCTGGCCCCGGTGGCCGCCCGGCTGGGCGAGCTGCTCGGCTCCGAGGTCCGGCTGATCCAGCTCACCGACGGCGCGCCGGGGTTGGCCGACGGCGAGGTGGCGCTGCTGGAGAACATCCGCTTCGACGCCCGCGAGACCAGCAAGGACGAGGCCGAGCGTGGCGCGCTGGCCGACGAGCTGGTCGCGCTGGTCGGCACGGGCGGCGCGTTCATCTCCGACGGGTTCGGCGTGGTGCACCGCAGGCAGGCCTCGGTGTACGACGTGGCGAGCCGGCTGCCCGCGTACACCGGCGGCCTGGTGCGCGCCGAGGTGGAGGTGCTGCGCAGGCTCACCGAGCGGCCGGAGCGGCCGTACGCGGTGGTGCTCGGCGGCTCCAAGGTCTCCGACAAGCTGGCCGTGATCGAGTCGTTGCTGCCGACCGTCGACGCGCTGCTGGTCGGCGGCGGGATGTGCTTCACCTTCCTGGCCGCCCAGGGCCACTCGGTGGGCGACTCGCTGCTGGAGACCGAGCAGGTCGAGGTCTGCCGGAAGCTGCTGGACTCGGGCAAGATCGTGCTGCCCACCGACGTGGTGGTCGCCGACGACTTCTCCGCCGAGGCGAACACGCGCACGGTGCCCGTGGCGGAGATACCCGACGGCTGGACGGGCCTGGACATCGGCCCGGACTCGGTGGCCGCCTTCGCCGAGGTGCTGGGCGGTGCCAGGACCGTGTTCTGGAACGGCCCGATGGGCGTGTTCGAGCTGGCGCCGTTCGCCGAGGGCACCCGGGGCGTGGCCCAGGCCGTCGTGGACGCCACCTCGGGCGGGGCGTTCAGCGTGGTCGGCGGGGGCGACTCGGCGGCCGCGGTGCGTGCGCTGGGCCTGCCGGAGGCCGGCTTCTCGCACATCTCGACCGGCGGCGGGGCGTCGCTGGAGTACCTGGAGGGCAAGGAACTGCCCGGCCTGTCCGTTCTCGACGACGAGTGAGGACTTCGTGTCTCGTAAGCCGCTGATCGCCGGCAACTGGAAGATGAACCTGAACCACCTCGAGGCAATCGCCCTGGTGCAGAAGTTCGCCTTCGCGCTGCCGGAGAAGTACTACAAGAAGGTGGACGTCGCGGTGCTGCCGCCGTTCACCCACATCCGCAGTATCCAGACGATGATCGACGGCGACGAGCTGCTCGTGGTGCACGGCGCGCAGGACGTGTCCGACCAGGACTCGGGCGCCTACACCGGGGATGTCGCCGGCCCGATGCTGGCCAAGCTGGGCTGCACCTACGTGGTGGTCGGCCACTCCGAGCGCCGGGAGATCCACCGCGAGGACGACGCCCTGGTCAACGCCAAGGTGCACGCCACGCTGCGGAACGGGATGACCCCGATCCTGTGCGTCGGTGAGGGCCTGGAGGTGCGTGAGCAGGGCGGTCAGGTGGCGCACTGCACGGCGCAGCTGGCCGCCGCGCTGGCCGGGGTGACCGCCGAGCAGGCCGCCGGGCTGGTGGTCGCCTACGAGCCGGTGTGGGCGATCGGCACCGGCAAGACGGCCACCCCGGCCGACGCGCAGGAGGTGTGTGCCGCGGTGCGCGCCCAGATCCGCGAGCTGTACGACGAGCCGACCGCCGAGGCGGTGCGGGTGCTCTACGGAGGCTCCGTGAAGTCCGGGAACATCGGCGAGATCGTCGCCGAGGAGGACGTCGACGGCGCGCTGGTCGGCGGGGCCAGCCTGGACGCCGACGAGTTCGCCAAGCTGTGCGCGATCGCCGCGGGTGGCCCCCTGCCGTGATCCGGTCCTGATCCCCGGCCCGGCCGCACCTGTCGAACCCTGCGGCCGGGGCCGGGCGCGGGACAGGTACTCTGGATGCTCTCGCTCACCGCCCCGCCGCGCGAGCAATTCGCGCGGCCGGCCGGGGGCGCGTGGGACACGTCGGATGAGGATGGCATGAAGCTCGCCCTGCAGATCGTTCTGATCATTTCCAGCGTCCTGCTGGTGCTGCTGATCCTGTTGCACCGGGGTCGCGGTGGCGGGCTCTCCTCCCTGTTCGGCGGCGGGATGCAGTCCAGCCTCTCCGGGTCCGCGCGGGCGGAGAAGAATCTGGATCGGATGACGCTGTTCATCGGCGCGATCTGGCTGGTCGCGATCGTCGGGACAGGTCTGTTGGTGAAGCTCGGCAGCTGACGCTCCCGCGCACGGGGCCGAGACCGAGAACTAACTGGGGCAGAGGTTCGCATGGCCGGTGGAAACGCGATCCGGGGTACGCGGGTCGGGGCAGGTCCGATGGGGGAGTCCGAGCGGGGGGAGACGGCGCCCCGGATACGGGTGACGTACTGGTGTGCGAACGGCCACCAGACCAGCCCGTCGTTCGCCTCGGAGGCGGAGCTGCCGGAGAGCTGGGACTGTCCGCGCTGCGGCCTGCCGGCCGGCCCGGACAACGCCAACCCGCCCAAGCCGCCGCGCAACGAGCCGTACAAGACCCACCTCGCCTACGTGAAGGAGCGCCGGAGTGATGCCGACGGCGCGGCCATCCTGGAAGAGGCCCTCAACCGGTTGCGCGCCCAGCGCGAAGGCTGAGGTCCACCGGTCTTGAGGATGGCGAACGCGCTGCGGGACAAGCTGCGGGCGAAGGTGACCAGGGCAGTTGACGAGGTCGTCTCCCGGCACCGGGCCGAGCAGGAGCAGGTGTTCCGCGACGAGCTCGACCGGCTGCGGGCCGACCTGCGCCGGGAGACCGAGCGGGTGCTGGAGTTCGCCCGCTCGGTCGAGCTGCGCGACCGGCGGGACCTGTTCGCGGCCGGTGAGCGCACCGCGGTCGCCGAGGCCGCCGCGTTCGCGCAGGCCGAGATGGCGACCGCGCGCTCGTTCCCGAACCCGATCGCCACCCTGGAGTACGCGCTGACCCTGGTCGGGGGCGAGGGCATGGCGCTGGAGTTCGGCGTGTTCACCGGGACGACGCTGAAGGTCATCGCCTCGGCGTGCCCGGAGCGGGAGGTCTACGGGTTCGACTCGTTCGACGGGCTGCCGGAGGACTGGCGGCTGGGCTTCACCGCCGGTGCCTTCCACGCCGAGCCGCCGGAGGTGCCGGGCGCGGAGTTGGTGGTCGGGCTGTTCTCCGACACGCTGCCCGGGTTCCTCCGCGAGCACCCGGGGCCGGTGGCCCTGCTGCACCTGGACGCCGACCTGTACTCGTCGACCAGGACGGTGCTGGACCTGGTCGGCCCTCGGCTGCGGCCGGGCAGCGTGGTGGTCTTCGACGAGTACTTCAACTACCCGGGCTGGGCGGAGCACGAGCACCGGGCCTGGCGCGAGTTCGTGGACAGCAGCGGGGTCGACTTCCGCTACGAGGCGTACACCTTCGACAACGAGCAGGTCGTCGTGCGGATCACCGGCGTCTGAGCTCTCGACGCCCGAGCCCTATGGGCGGTGCCCGGGTGGCTCTAGTCTCTCGACCATGAGCCGCTGGACGCTGCCTCCGGACCGTATCCCCACCGCGTGGTTCAACGTCGCTCCGCACCTGGAGAAGCCGTTGCAGCCGCCGCTGCACCCGGGCACCCGCGAGCCGATCGGCCCGGACGACCTCGCGCCGCTGTTCCCCGCCGCGCTCATCGGGCAGGAGATGAGCGCCGAGCCGTGGATCGATGTCCCGGGCGAGGTGCTGGACATCCTGCGGCTGTGGCGGCCGACACCGCTGGTGCGCGCGGTGCGGCTGGAGAAGGCGCTGGGCACCCCGGCCCGCATCTACTTCAAGGACGAGTCGGTGTCGCCGGCCGGTAGTCACAAGCCGAACACCGCGGTGCCGCAGGCCTTCTACAACAAGGCCGAGGGCATCACCCGGCTGGCCACCGAGACCGGGGCGGGGCAGTGGGGCACGGCGCTGTCCTTCGCCTGCGCGCAGTTCGACCTGGAGTGCAAGGTCTACATGGTGCGGGCCAGCTACCAGCAGAAGCCCTACCGCAAGGTGATCATGGAGACGTGGGGCGGCTCGGTGGTGCCCTCCCCGGTCGACGACCCGGACCATCCCGGCTCGCTCGGTTCGGCCATCTCCGACGCGGTGCGCGACGCCGTCGGCAGGGACGACACCCACTACGCGCTGGGCTCGGTGCTCAACCACGTGCTGCTGCACCAGACGGTGATCGGGCTGGAGGCCAGGGAGCAGCTCACCCAGGCCGGGGAGCGGCTGCCGGACGTGGTGATCGCCCCGTGCGGCGGCGGCTCCAACCTGGGCGGGATCGCCTTCCCGTTCGTGCCGGACGCCGGGGTACGGCTGCTCGCGGTCGAGCCGCTGTCCTGCCCGACGCTCACCCGGGGCACCTTCGAGTACGACTTCGGCGACACTGAGGGGCTGACCCCGCTGCTGCCGATGTACAGCCTCGGGCACGAGTTCGTGCCGCCGTCCATCCACGCCGGCGGGCTGCGCTACCAGGGCGACTCGCCGATCGTCTCAGCGCTGGTGCGGGACGGCCGGATGGAGGCGGTGGCCTACCCGCAGGGCCCGGTGTTCGACGCGGCCGTCCAGTTCGCCCGCACCGAGGGCAAGGTCCCGGCGCCGGAGGCCGGCCACGAGATCCGCGCGGTGATCGACGAGGCGCTGGCCGCCAAGGAGGCGGGGGAGGAGAAGGTCATCCTGTTCAACTACTGCGGCCACGGGTTCCTGGACCTGTCGGCCTACGACGACTACCTGCACGGCCGGCTGGACGACGAGACGGGCGGCGCCTGAGGGCACCGCCCGTCCGGGGGGACACTCGCCGGGCGAGAGTCACCGGTTCTCGGCCGACACCATCCAGGCCAACTTCTCCAGGTCGTCGACGATCCCGTGCAGCAGGTCGGCGGTGGCGGGGTCCTCGCCGTCCACCGTGTCGTGCACCTGACGGACGGCGTCGACCGCCGCGGCCAGCCGGGTGGTGATCAGGTCGACCACGGTGACCGTGTCCTGCTCGCCGGCCGGGAACGCCGGCAGCGTCGTCGTCGCAACCACGGTCTCGGTGCGGCCGTCCGGCACCGCGTGCAGCGCCCGCATCCGCTCGGCGATGGTGTCGCTCTGCTCGCGGGCGGCCTCCACGATCTCGTCGAGCTGCAGGTGCAGGTCGCGGAAGTTGCGGCCGACCAGGTTCCAGTGCGCCTGCTTGCCCTGCACGTGCAGCTCGACCAGGTCGACCAGGACGCGCTGCAGCGAGGTGGCGAGTTCGGTGGACGCCGTGAACGGGGCGACGCCCGCCTCCGGGCGGCGGCTGGTCGCGGTGGTGGTCCGGGTCGTGGTGATGTCGGTTGCGGTGCTCACGGAGATCACTCCCTCGGGGTCGGGAACGTTCGTTCTCACCCTGTCCGACACCGAGGCGTACCGGCACAGTCCCGGGATACGAGTGACGCCGCCGACAGCTGCCCGGCCCCGACCGCCGGTCAGATCAGCGGCGGGACCATGTCCTTGGGGAGCTTGCCGGCGGCCGCCCGGTCGAGCAGCCACAGCGTCCGGCGCAGCCCGCGCGCGCCCGCCGCCGGGATCTGCACCTCGCCGGCCCCGCCGACGGCCATTGCCACCGCGGCGGCCTTGGACTCGCCGGTGGTCATCAGCCACACCTCGGAGGACTGCCGGATCGCCGGCAGGGTCAGGGAGACCCGGGTGGGCGGCGGCTTCGGGCAGTTGTGCACGCCCACCACGGAGCGGTCGGTCTCGTAGGCGGCGGGGGAGGCCGGGAACACCGAGGCGGTGTGCCCCTCCCCGCCGACGCCGAGCAGGCACACGTCGAACCGGGGCACCGAACCGTGGTCCTCCGGGCTGACCCGGTCGTCGAGCAGCTGCGCGTACGCCTCGGCCGCGCGCTCCGGGTCGCCGGCGAACCGGCCCTCGTCGGCGGGGACGCGGTGCACCCGGTCCGGGTTCACCGGCACGTGGTCCAGCAGCGCCTCGAACGCCTGGGTGTCGTTGCGGTCCGGGTGGCCCGACGGCAGGAACCGCTCGTCGCCCCAGTAGATGTCCACCCGCGACCAGTCGACCGCGCCGCACCCCGGCGAGCCGCGCAGGTGCTCGAGCATGGCGATGCCGGTGCGGCCGCCGGTGAGCACCACCGAGGCCACCCGCCGGGCCGCCTGCACGTCGACCAGCTTCACCATGAACCGGGCCGCGGCGGTGGCCGCCACCAGGTCGGGCTTGGCGTGCACCACGACCTGCGTGTTGTTCGTCATTTGCGCGCTCCCGCCGGGGCACGGCCCCGGGTGATCCGGCCGAGCCCCTCGAGGGCGCTCTGGTAGGTCTCGTCCGCGTCCAGCCGGCGCAGCTCCTCGATCAGGCACTCCCGCACCGGACGCCGGGCCAGCGTGACCAGCCGCTCCGGCTGACCGGGCTGGGTGAGCGAGCCGACCTTCTGATCCGGCCGCACCAGCTCGATCGGGCCCGAGCGGCGGTCCAGCCGCACCGAGTGCACCCCGCCTCCCGCGCCGACCTTGGTGCGCTTGACCGGCACCTCCAGCCGCGCGGCCAGCCAACCGGCGAGCAGGTCGGTGGACGGGGACTCGGCCTCGCCGTCGACCACCACCGAGGTCACCGGGTCGAACGGCGGCTGGTCCAGCGCCGCGGCCAGCAGCGCGCGCCAGGAGGTCACCCGGGTCCAGGCCAGGTCGGTGTCGCCGGGCCGGTAGCTCGCGGCGCGCGCGTCCAGCGCCTTGATCGGGTTCCGCTCCTCGGCCGCGTCGGTGATCCGCCGCCCGGCCAGCTGCCCGATCGGGTCGTCGGCGGGCACGGCCGGCGCGGCGCCCGGCCACCACACGACCACCGGCGCATCGGGCAGCAGCATCGGGATGGTCATCCCGGCCATCGCGGGCGCCGAGGACTGCGGGCCGTAGCCGCGCAGCACGATCACCTCGCTGGCGCCGGCGTCGCCACCCACCCGGATCTGCGCGTCGAGCCGGGGCGCCGCCTTGCGTGCCCCCCGGACCAGCACGATCACCCGGCACGGGTGCTGCCTGCTGGCCTCGTTGGCGGACTCGATGACGCTCTCGGTGTCCGAGCTGTCGTCGGTGACCACGACGAACGTGAGCACCCGCCCCAGGGCCAGCACGCCGCCCTTCTCCCGCAGCTCGACGAGCTTTCGGCTCACCGACTGGGTCGACGTCGCGGGCATGTCAACGATCATGTCTGCTCATCCCTCGAAGGCTCGGTGCGCGTCACCCGGTTCACGGCCGGCGCCAGGTGCGCCCGGTCCGGGCCATGATCTCGTCCGCGCCGAGTGGCCCCCAGGTGCCCGCCTGGTACGGCTCCGGTTCGCCGTCCTCGGCCCAGTGCTCCAGCACCGGGTCGAGGATCTGCCAGGACCGCTCCACCTCGGCGTTGACCGGGAACAGCGACGGCTCGCCGAGCAGCACGTCCAGGATGAGCCGCTCGTAGGCCTCGGGGGAGTCCTCGGTGAACGCCAGGCCGTAGCCGAAGTCCATCGTCACGTCGCGGACCTCCATCGTGCTGCCCGGCACCTTGGACCCGAACCGCATGGTCACGCCCTCGTCCGGCTGCACCCGGATGACCAGCGCGTTCTGCCCGAGCTCCTCGGTCATCGTGGCGTCGAAGGGCAGGTGCGGAGCGCGCTTGAACACCACCGCGATCTCGGTGACCCGCCGGCCGAGCCGCTTGCCGGTGCGCAGGTAGAACGGCACCCCGGCCCACCGGCGGGTGTCCACCTCGCAGGTGATCGCCGCGTAGGTCTCGGTGCGCGAGTCGGGCGGGTAGCCCTCCTCGTCCTTGAGCCCCACGACGTGGTCGCCGCCCTGCCAGCCGGCCGCGTACTGGCCGCGCGCGGTGGTCTCCTCCAGCGGGTGCACCAGCTTGGTCGCGGACAGGGCCTTGATCTTCTCCGTGCGCAGCTCGTGCGGCGAGAACGAGACCGGCTCCTCCATCGTGGTGAACGCGAGCAGCTGCAGCAGGTGGTTCTGGATCACGTCCCGCGCGGCGCCGCTGCCGTCGTAGTAGCCGGCGCGTCCGCCGAGGCCGATGTCCTCGGCCATGGTGATCTGCACGTGGTCGACGTAGTTGGCGTTCCAGATCGGCTCGAACAGCTGGTTGGCGAACCGCAGCGCCAGGATGTTCTGCACCGTCTCCTTGCCGAGGTAGTGGTCGATGCGGAACACCGACTCCTCGGGGAAGACGTCGTTGACGATCCCGTTGAGCTCGCGCGCCGAGGTGAGGTCGTGGCCGAACGGCTTCTCGATCACCACCCGGCGCCAGCACTCGTCGTCGCCGCTCTGGCCGGCCAGCCCGGAGCGGGCCAGCTGCTTGCAGACGACGGGGAACGCGCCCGGCGGGATGGACAGGTAGAACGCGTGGTTGCCCCGGGTGCCGCGCTGCTCGTCGAGGTCCCGCACGGTGTCGCTGAGCCGGTCGAACGCGTCGTCGTCGTCGAAGGTGCCCTGGACGAACCGGATCCCCTCGGCCAGCCGGTCCCACACCGCCTGCCGGAACGGGGTGCGGGCGTGCTCGCGGACCGCGTCGTAGACGACCTTGCCGAAGTCCTCGTCCGCCCAGTCCCGGCGGGCGAACCCGACCAGCGCGAACCCGGGCGGCAGCAGTCCCCGGTTGGCCAGGTCGTACACCGCCGGCATGAGCTTCTTGCGGGCCAGGTCACCGGTCACCCCGAAGATGACCAGGCCGCACGGCCCGGCGATGCGGGGCAGCCGCTTGTCCCTCGGGTCGCGCAGCGGGTTCGACCAGCCCTCCGGCCGGCCCGGCACGGACGGTTCGCTCATCGCGCGTCGCCTTCCTGGTGGTGCTGGTGATGCTGGTGGTGCGAATTGTGCCGCAGTGGCTGGGCGGCCCCGCCGGGAGCGGGGCCGCCACCGCTCAGCCGGAGGACGACAGCTGTTCGCGCACGGTGCCCAGCAGCTCCTCCCACGAGGCGTCGAACTTCTGCACACCCTCGTTCTCCAGGGTGAGGAACACGTCGCGGAGGTCGATGCCCACCTGCTCGAGGCCGTCGAACACCCGCTGGGCGTCGTCGGCGATGCCGGTCACCCGGTCGCCCTCGACCTCGCCGTGCTCGGCGAACGCCCGCAGGGTCTTCTCCGGCATGGTGTTGACCGTGTCGGCGACGACCAGCTCGGTGACGTACAGGGTGTCCGGGTAGTCCGGGTTCTTCACCCCGGTGGAGGCCCACAGCGGTCGCTGCGCCCGGGCGCCCTGGTCGGCCAGCTTCCGCCAGCGCTCGCCGGAGAACACCTCCTGGAACGCGGCGTAGGCCAGCCGGGAGTTCGCCACGGCCGCCTTGCCCTTCAGCCCGGAGGCCTCGTCGGTGCCGATCGCGTCCAGCCGCTTGTCGATCTCGGTGTCCACCCGGGAGACGAAGAAGCTGGCCACCGAGGCGATCCCGCCGAGCTGGTGGCCGTTCGCGGCGGCCCGCTCCAGCCCGTCCAGGTAGGCGCCCATCACGGCCCGGTACCGCTCCACCGAGAAGATGAGCGTGACGTTGACGCTGACCCCCTCGGAGATCGCGCGGGTGATGGCCGGGATGCCCTGCTCGGTCGCCGGGATCTTGACCAGCAGGTTCGGCCGGTCGACCGCCTTCCACAGGTCCAGCGCCTCGGCGATGGTGGCCTCGGTGTCGCGCGCCAGATTCGGGTCGACCTCCAGCGAGACCCGGCCGTCGACCCCGCCGGTGGCCTCCCAGGTGCCGCTGAACAGGTCACAGGCTTGCTGCACGTCGGCCACGGTGATCTCGCGCACCGCGTCGGTCACCGAGGCGCCGCGCGAGGCCAGCTGGCGGACCTGCTCGTCGTACGCCTCGCCGTTGCCCAGCGCGGCCGCGAAGATCGTGGGGTTGGTGGTGACGCCGACGACGTGCGAGCCCTCGATCAGCTCGCGCAGGTTCCCGCTGCGCAGCCGCTCCCGGGACAGGTCGTCGAGCCAGATGGACACGCCCGCCGCCGAGAGGGCGCCGAGCCGATCGGAACTGCTCATGGGTCGTATCTCCTTGTCCGGATCGATGTCGGTGGTGGCTCAGACCTTGGCGACCTTGGCGACCTTGGCGACCTTGGCGAGGCTGCGCCGGGCCGCGTCGACGACCGCTTCGGTGGTGAAGCCGAACTCGCGGAACAGCGTCTGGTAGTCGGCGCTGGCCCCGAAGTGCTCGATGGACACCGGCACGCCCGCGTCGCCCAGGTACTTCCACCACGGCTGGGCGATGCCGGCCTCCACGGAGACCCTGGCGCGCACCGAGGACGGGATCACCGACTCGCGGTACGCGTCGTCCTGGTCTTCGAACCACTCCACGCAGGGCAGCGAGACGACCCGGGTGGGCACGCCCTCGCCCTCCAGCACGTCGCGGGCCTCGGCGGCGATCTGCAACTCCGATCCGGTGGCCATCAGCACCACGTCCGGGCCGGCGTCGCCGGACTCCGCGCGCAGCACGTAGCCGCCCCTGGCGACGCCCTCGGCCGAGGTGCCCTCCAGGGTGGGCAGGTTCTGCCGGGTCAGCGCGAATCCCTTCGGGCCCTCCGGCCACTCCAGCGCCGCCTTCCACGCGTACGCGGTCTCGTTGGCATCGCCCGGGCGCAGCAGGGCCAGGCCGGGGATCGCCCGCAGCGCGGCGACGTGCTCGATCGGCTGGTGGGTCGGGCCGTCCTCGCCGAGACCGATCGAGTCGTGCGTCCACACGTAGAGCACGGTCGACTGCATCAGCGCGGCCAGCCGGACGGCCGGGCGCATGTAGTCGGAGAACACCAGGAACGTGCCCCCGTAGGGCCGGGTCGGGCCGTGCAGGGCGATGCCGTTGAGGATGGAGCCCATCGCGTGCTCGCGGACGCCGAAGTGCAGCGTGCGGCCGTACGGGTTCGCCTGCCACATCGCCGTGGAGGTGTCGGTGGGGCCGAACGAGTCGGCGCCCTCCATCGTGGTGTTGTTGCTCTCCGCGAGGTCGGCCGAGCCGCCCCACAGCTCGGGCAGCACCGGAGCCAGCGCCTTGAGCACCTCGCCGGAGGCCTTGCGGGTGGCCACGCCCTTCGGGTCGACGTCCCAGTGCGGCAGCGCGTCGGCCCAGCCCTCGGGCAGGGTGCGGCCCAGCATCCGGTCCAGCAGCGCCTTGCGCTCCGGCTCGCGGGCGGACCAGTCGTCGAAGGACTGCTGCCACTTCTCGTGCGCGACCTTGCCCCGGTCGGCCACCTCGCGGGCGTGCTCCAGCACCTCGGACGCCACGTCGAACGACTTCTCCGGGTCGAAGCCGAGGATCTTCTTGACCTCGGCGACCTCGTCGGCACCCAGCGCGGCGCCGTGCGCCTTGCCGGTGTTCATCTTGGTCGGGGCCGGGAAGCCGATGATCGTGCGGACCAGGATGAACGACGGCCGGGCGGTCTCGTTCCGGGCGGCCTCCAGCGCGGCCAGGATGCCGCTCACGTTCTCGCCGCCCTCCACCACCTGCACGTGCCAGCCGTAGGCCTCGTAGCGCTTCGCGGTGTCCTCGGACAGCGCGATCGTGGTGTCGTCCTCGATGGAGATCTTGTTGTCGTCGTAGACCACCGTGAGGTTGCCCAGCCGCTGGTGACCGGCGATCGAGGAGGCCTCCGAGGTGACGCCCTCCTCGATGTCGCCGTCCGAGGCGATCACGTAGATCTGGTGGTCGAACGGGCTCTGCCCGTCGGCCGCGTCCGGGTCGAACAGGCCGCGCTCGCGGCGCGCCGCGATCGCCATGCCGACGGCGGAGGCCAGGCCCTGGCCCAGCGGCCCGGTGGTGATCTCCACGCCGGGGGTGTGCCGGTGCTCGGGGTGGCCGGGGGTCAGCGAGCCCCACTTCCGCAGCTGCTCCAGGTCCTCAAGCCGCAGGCCGTACCCGGACAGGTACAGCTGGATGTAGAGCGTCAGGCTGGAGTGCCCGCAGGACAGCACGAAGCGGTCGCGGCCGATCCAGTCCGGGTCGGTCGGGTCGTGCCGCATCACCCGCTGGAACAGCGTGTACGCCAGCGGCGCGAGGCTCATCGCGGTACCGGGGTGGCCGTTGCCGGTCTTCTGCACCGCGTCGGCGGCCAGCACCCGGATGGTGTCCACCGCCCGGGAGTCCAACTCGGTCCAATCGTCAGGCACGGTGCGGTGGGTGAGCTCGGATACAGTGTTGTCTGACACGGGACGCGTGCTCCTGTCTGTGGCTGTCAGTGGCTGTCACAGCGTTCGGATGCCCGCACGACTCCGTTCGGCCCACGGCCGCGAGGGCCGCGACCACGGGCCGAGGCGACGGCGGGACGGCTCTGCACCAATCTAGACCTGCCGACGGCTCCAGTGTGATCTCTGCCAACCGGGTGGTCCAACGGCTACCCGGGAATCCTTGCGCAAACACCCGGCGGCTAACATCGGGGTACCGGACTCCGCGGTGACCGTCACCCTCGGCCCACCACGGACCGTTCCCACGAACTGACTGCGAGTGAGGTGCTCACGGTGTGCCGACCTGGGTGGACGTACGCCCCGTGCTGAGCCCGTCGGCGTCCCCGCCCCACCCCGTCACCCGTCGCGAGCGTGCGCGCACGACGGTGCGTGCCTACCTGTCGCTGACCAAGACGCGGATCATCGAGCAGCTGCTGGTGGTCACCGTACCGGCGATGTTCCTGGCCGGGCGGCGGTTCGGTGACAACGTCATCCCGTCGGTCTGGCTGCTGGCCGCGACCCTGGCCGGCGGCGCCGTCGCGGCGGCCAGCGCGCACGCGCTGAACTGCGTGGTCGACGCCGACATCGACGCCAAGATGAAGCGCACCCAGGCCCGGCCGCTGGCCCGGCACGAGGTGCCGAGGTCGCACGCCCTGGTGTTCGGCCTGGTGCTCGGCGTGCTCAGCGCCGTCTGGCTGGGCCTGACCACGAACTGGCTGGCCGCGGCGCTGTCGGTCGGCGCGATTGCGTTCTACGTGCTGGTCTACACCCTGCTGCTCAAGCGGCGCACCTCGCAGAACATCGTCTGGGGCGGCGCGGCGGGCTGCATGCCGGTGGTGATCGGCTGGGCCGCGGTCACCGGGCGGGTGGACTGGCCGGCGCTGGTCATGTTCGGCGTCATCTTCTTCTGGACACCGCCGCACTTCTGGGCGCTGGCGATGCGCTACCGCGACGACTACGCGGCCGCCGGGGTGCCGATGCTCCCGGTGGTGGCCACCCCGGTCCAGGTGTCCCGCCGGATCGTCTTCTACTCGTGGACCATGGCGCTCTGGTCGCTGCTGCTCGTGCCGGTCACGTCGTGGATCTACGCGGTGTTCGCGGTGCTGGCCGGAGGCTGGTTCGTGCTCATGGCGCACCGGCTGCACTCGGCGACCCGGTCCGGCCGGCCGGCCCGGCCGATGCGGCTGTTCCACCTGTCCAACACGTACCTGTGCGGGCTGTTCGTGATCGTGGCGGTCGACGCGGCGCTGGGCATGCCCGTGCTCGGCTGGCCGTTCTGAGGGTCGCTCTCAGCCCACCACCGCGAGGCCGGTCACCCGGCCGGGCCGCCCGGCCGACCCGACCGGTCAGGGCAGCAGCACCAGCTTCCCGGTGGTCCGCCTGGCCTGCAGGTCCTCGTGCGCACGGGCCGCGTCGGCCAGCGGGTAGCGGTGCTCGACCCGCACGTCCAGCCGGCCGTCGGCCGCCGCGCGGAACCCCTCGCCGGCGTGCCACTCGAGCTCGGGGCGGGTGGCCACGTAGTGGAACAGCGTCGGGCGGGTCAGGTACAGCGAGCCGCCGGTGTTCAGCCGCTGCGGGTCGACCGGGGGCACCGGGCCGCTGGCCGCCCCGAACAGCACCAGCATGCCCCGCCGCCGGAGGCTTGCCAGACTGGCGTCGAAGGTGGCCCTGCCGACCCCGTCGAACACCACCGGCACACCCTGGCCGTCGGTCCGCGCCCGCACCTCGGCGGCCAGGTCGTCGACCTCGGTGTAGTTGATCACATCGACGGCTCCGGCCGCGCGGGCCAGCGCCTCCTTCTCCGGCGTCGAGACGGTCCCGATCACCCGGGCGCCCCTGGCGGTGGCCAGCTGGGTCAGCAGCAGCCCGACCCCGCCCGCGGCGGCGTGCAGCAGCACCGTCTCGCCCTCGGCCACCGGCCGGCACGCGGTGACGAGTACGTGCGCGGTCATGCCCTGCAGCAGCGCCCCGACGGCCGTCTCCTCGGACAGCCCGTCCGGCACCGGTACGGCCCGTGCGGCCGCAACCACCACCCGCTCCGCGTAGCTGCCGAGGGTGTCCGACCAGGCCACCCGGTCGCCCACGGCTATGGCGGTGACGCCGGGTCCGACCTCGCGGACCGTCCCGGCGCCCTCCAGCCCCGGCCCGAACGGCGTGGGCAGCGGGTAGACGCCCGCGCGGTGGTAGGTGTCGATGTAGTTCACCCCGGCGGCGGCCACGTCGACCAGCAGCTCACCCTCGCCGGGGGAGGGGTCGTCGACCTCGACCAGCCGCATCGCCTCGGGGCCGCCGGGCCGCTCCACCCGTACCGCTCGCATCACGCGTCCTTCCGTCGCCGACCGCCGATTCTTCTGCCTCCGGCGCCGCGCCGCGATCCGCCCCGGAGTCGAGGACCCGGCGACGCCCCGGCCGGCGCGGCTCAGCGGGCGGCGTGCTGGGCGGGCGGGGACGCGGTCCGCCTGTGCGGGGCCCGGGTGCCGGTGCTGTCGTCGTCGGTGCCGTCGGCGGCGGCCGGGGCGTGCGGCGGGACGGCCGGCCGGGTGGTGCGCGCCGACCACAGCGCGGCGGCGGCGGCGGTGACCAGGCAGGCGCCCAGCACGTGCAGCGAGACCAGGCCCTCCGGCACGCCGAGCGCGTACTGGGTGGCGCCCAGCGCGCCCTGGGCCACGACGGCGGCCACCAGCAGCAGGTAGCGGTGGCGGACGGCGGCGGGGGCGCCCACGGCGGCGAGCAGGAACCCGAGGCCGACGAGCAGCCCGAGGTAGCCGACGAGCAGGTCGCCGTGCAGCTGCGCGAGGGTCGGCACGGCCACGTCGAGGCGGGGTGTCTTGGCGTCGCCGGCGTGCGGGCCGGCCGAGGTGAGCAGGGTGCCCGCGACGAGCAGCGCGGCCAGCGTCACGGTGCAGACCAGCAGCAGCGCCCTGGCCGCGCGGGGCACCGCCGGGGTCGGCGGGCCGTCCAGCTCACCGGTGGCCCGTACCAGCAGCACGGCCCACCACACCAGCACCATGGACACCAGGAAGTGAACCGACACCGTCCACCAGGCCAGCCCGGCCAGCACGGTGATCCCGCCGATCACCGCCTGCGCGGCCACCCCGGCGGGCATCGACACCGCCAGGAGCGTCAGCCGCCGCCGGCGGGGACGGGTGCACAGCGCGCCGACCAGGCAGGCGAGCACCACCGCGCTGAGCACCCCGGTGAGCATCCGGTTGCCGAACTCCACCCACTGGTGCAGCGGTGCCACGTCGAAGCGGGGGTCGGGGGTGAGGCTGCCGGGGAAGCAGTTCGGCCACGCCGGGCACCCCAGCCCGGACCCGGTGACCCGCACCACCGACCCGGTCACCGCGATCCCGGCCTGCGCCACGACCGCGGCGACGGCGAGCGCGCGCATCAGCCGGGGCGGGGTGGACGGGAGGCGCTCCAGGACGGGCAGGCGAGGCACGTGACTCATGGTATGTGGGCGGGCGGGCCGTCCGTCCGCGGCCTCACCGGGTGCGGATCAGTCGTGCACCCAGCCCAGCTGGCCGTCCAGCACGTAGCCCTGGGCACGCATCGAGGCCGACCCCGCCTCGGTCACGGTGCGCCACTGGCCGTGGTTGCTGAACCGCAACAGCGCGACCTCGCCGGGGCGCTGCGCTCCGTCCGCGTAGCCGATCACACCCTCGTCGGCGAACTCCGGGTCGTGCATCTCCTCGGGGGCGACGGACAGCATGTAGGACGGTGCGCCGACCTTCTGCCGCAGCCGGTGGATGGCCACGGCGCCCTGGTGCGGGTGGGTGTACAGCGAGGCGACCACGATCGACCGGGTGAACTTGAACGTGCGCAGCGCGGAGGCCGCCTCGGCCTGGGTCACCGTGTAGAACCAGCCTGCGTTGTCGGCGGTGCGGAACTCCTGCAGCGGGACCTGGTCGCGCAGCGTCGGGCTGGGCACCGACCGCGCGGCCAGCACCTGCCCGGCCGGCGCGCCGGTGGCCAGCACCACCGATGCGAGCGCGGTGAGTGACCCGACCAGCAGCCGGACCGCCAGCCGGGCCACCACCCGGGCCACCACCGTCCGCATCCCGACAGCCTGCACGCGCATCTGGTCCCCCCGGATCAGGCATCACCACTGAATGCCCGGAAGCTAACAGAATTGTCACGAAGAGCGACCAGGGGGCTACGCTCCGACGTCAGAAGCTCCGATGGTAAGGCGAGGCCGGGCGGCCCGAGTCAGCGCAGGCGCACCCAGCGGGTGGCCGCCAGGCCGGCCAGCGCGGCCCAGACGACCAGCACCAGCAGCGGGTGCAGCCCGGGGAACCGGCCGTCGACCAGCGCGGTGCGCAGCCCGTCGGCCAGCGCACCGGAGGGCAGCTGGGCCGCCACCGCACCGACCGGCCCCGGGAGCTGGTCGACCGGCAGCACGATGCCCCCGCCGAGCAGCAGCACGAACCAGACGACGTTGGCCACCGCCAGCACGATCTCCGCGCGCAGGGTGCCGCCGAGCAGGATGCCCAGCGCCCCGAAGGCCGCGCAGCCCAGCACGAGCAGCAGCAGCGCCCAGCCGATGCCGGCGGCGGCCGGCCGCCAGCCCAGCGCGGCGGCCACCACCCCCAGCACCACCAGCTGCACCGCGACCGTGCCGAGCACGGCGACGAGCCGGCCGGCGACCAGCAGCC
>DASXJJ010000164.1:0-3211 GCA_036497465.1 Pseudonocardia sp.
CACCCTTCCGCGGGTGCTCGGCTTGCTCGTGGCGGTGTCGCTCAGAACGCGTCGGCCGCCCCGGGCACCGCGGCCCGGGGCGGCCGCCTCCGCTCAGGCGGCGGGGTGGAGCAGGACCTTGGTCCAGCCGTCCTCGGGCAGGTACACGCCGATCCCGCCGGTCGGCTTCACCGCGCTCGGCGGAACCCGCGCGCCGGCGCACGTTCGCCGAGCACCGCTCGCTACGGCCAGACGGTGGTCTCGTCCCACCGGGCGTCGGTGAGGTCGGTACGGAAGAGGGCACAGCCGACCATCCGGGCTCCGCGCAGGTCACTTCCCCGCAGGTCGGTGTCCGTCAGGTCGCAGTGAGCCATCCGGGCACCGGCCAGGTCGGCCCCGACCAGGACGGCTCCGGACAACGAGGCTCCGGTGAGGCTGGCGGTGGCGAGCGTGGCCCCGGTCAGGTCGGCGCCGCACAGCCGGGCGTTCGCCAGTACGGCGCGGGTCAGGGACGCGTGCCCCAGCCGCGCGTTGCCGAGGTCCGCGCCGGCCAGCACGGCGCCCGCCAGGTGTGCCCGGGTGAGCGCCGCGCAGGCAGGCCCTGGTCAGGTCGGCGCCGGCGAGATCGGCTCCGGTCAGGTCCGCGCCGGCGAGCCTGGCCCGGGTCAGGTGGCTCCCGCGCAGGTCGAGGCCCGCGAGCGAGGTTCCGGCGAGATCGGTCTCGGTGAGGTCCACGTCGGCCAGGTCGTGGGTGCCGAGGACCCCGGTCCGCGCCGCGCGCACCAGCTCGGCGTGGTCGCGCGGGCTCAGCGGACGTGGCCTGCCGTCGCCGCGGCGCTGTCCGGAAAGCCGGGCCCGGGGGGACGCCAGCTCGGTGAGCCGGACCAGGTCGGTGCCGAACCGCCGGGACCGCATCCGGTCCGTCTCGACGGGTGGGCGGCGGAGGAACCGCGCGGTCCACCCGTGGTTGCTCCAGGCCGTCATGCGAAACTCCTCATCCCCTGGGCAGACCGCGATGCACGGCATTCACCGGGAACCGCGACCACCCCTCATCACGCTTTCGCACCGGAGCCACTGCTGGTTCAGCACGGACCGGTCGAAAAGGTATTCGGCGCATTTACTCGAAGTTCCTTGGACCAAACTTGGGAAACGTCCGCATGCCGCGGTGAAATCTCAGGGTCGCACTGAACCGAACGTCGAGGTCGACTCGTATTCAGGACGATTCCCCGGGTTGTTGCGGTGCGGGGAGTACCGGTGTGGTGCGAGTGGTGTCGGGAGTGAGCCGTTGCTTCCCCAGTCGAGGTGTCGCTTCCCGGTCGGGGAGCTCGCGGTGCCGACGGGACCCGGCCGGGTCCGTACGTGAGCACCCGGGAGGGCGAGGCCGGCCCGGTGCGGGCGTCGTGGACGGTCGGCCTGTGGACGGCGGTGAGCAGGCTGGTGGGCCTGACCCGGGTGCTGATCTTCGGAGCGGTGCTCGGGCCGACGTTCTTCGCCAACATCTTCCAGGCCGGCTACGTGCTGCCGAACACGGTGTTCACCGTGATGGCCGGTCCGGTGCTGGAGATGGTGGTCATCCCGACGCTGGTCCGCGCGGTCGCCGGCGGCGGGACCGCGCTCGGCGCGCTCGTCCTGGGGAAGATCGCCGGCCGGCTGCTCGGGCTCGCGGCGGCCTGCGCCGGCGGGCTGGTCCTGCTGTCGGTGCCGCTGGCCTGGCTGCTGGTCGCGGCGGTCCCGCCGGCCGAGCAGGCCCGGGGCGCTCTGCTGGGCGCGATCCTGATCGCGTTCGTCGCTCCCCAGGTGGTCCTGTACGCGGTGGTGGGGCTGGCCGTGGCCGCCCAGCAGAGCCGCGGCCGGTTCGCGCTGGCGGCGGCGTCCCCGTGCGTGGAGAGCCTGGGCACGATCGCCACGGTCCTCGGCGCGGTCGCGGTGTTCGGCCCCGGCCCCGAGATCGACCACGCCCCGGTGGCGATGGTCGTGCTGCTGGGCGTGGGCAACACGGTGTCGGTGCTGGCGCACGCCGGGCTGCAGGTCTTCGGCGCGGCCCGGGTGGGGCTGCTGACCCGGCCGAGACCGGGATGGCGCGCCGACCCGGACGCCCGGGACGCGCTACGCCGGATCGTCCGCTCCGTGCCGGTGGCGGCCGGTCCCGCCGCCACCGGGTACGGGGTGACCCTGCTCGCGGCCACCGTGCCCGGCGGGGTCATGGTGGTGCAGCTGTCCTACCAGGTCTTCTACGCGCTGTCCTACGTCGGCGCCCGGGCGGTGTCGATGACCGCGCTGCCGAGGCTGTCCCGGGCCTCGGCGGAGGGCGACCGGGTGCTGTTCGCCGGGGCGTGGCGGATGGGGCTGTTCTACGCGGCGATCGCCGCGCTGCTCCCGATGTGCCTGCTGGCCCTGCTCGCCGCACCGACCGCCGACCTGCTGGCCAACGGCGAGCTCCGGCGGGCCGGCCTGATCGCCGGCCTGACCGCGTGCCTGGTCGTCGTGGCGTTCGCCCAGTTCCTGGGTGGCCTGCACGACTACGGCCGCCAGGCCCTGTACTCCCGGCTCGACGACCGGGGACCACGGGCGGCCAGCCTCCTGGCCGCCGCGATGACCGCCCTGGTCGCCGCCTCCACGCTACTGATCCCCTCGGCGGAGCAGCGCCCTGCGGGCCTCGTCGTCGCCCTGCTGGTCGGCGAGTGCGTGGGCGCGGCCACCGTGCTGTCCAGGGTCCGGAGCGGCATCCGGCCGGAGACCATGACCGACCGCCGTTCGGTGGCCATCGCGGCGGCCGCGGCGGGAGCCGCACTGTCGGTCGGTGCGGCGTCCCGCCTGGCCTTCGACGTGGTCGGCCTGTCCCGGCCGGCCGAGCTCGCCTGGCTGCTCGGCTGCGGCCTGGTCTCGGCGATCGCCTACGCGGCCGTCGTGCTGGTCCTGCGGCGCGCGCTGCGCCCGTCGTGGAGCACCACCGGCGACTCCTGACCGGGAAGGCCAGGCAGGCACTTCCCGACCTGTCTCACGATCAAGGGCTGCGCACTGGCTGAGGCGACCTCGGGAACGCCGTCCGCCACTCAGCCGCGCATCGGTCCCTGACCGATGCCCACATCGCCGGCCGGCCGGGTGTCCCGGCCGGCCGCGCTGTCCGGTGTTTCTGGTGCTGTCCCCTTCGCCGTCCGGGGCTAGCGCGCGATCGGCGCGCGTGGTCCGTAACCGCTGAAGAAGAACTGGTTGATGACCGCGCCCAGCAGGC
>DASXJJ010000165.1:0-7008 GCA_036497465.1 Pseudonocardia sp.
AGCCAGGTCACCTGGATCTCGGTCACGGTCATCACTCCTCCAGCCTTCCGGACCAGCGGTTGCGGGTCGGGACCTACGCGCTCCGGCCGCCCGCCTCAGGGGAGCCCCCTGAGATGGAAAAACACGACCCGACTGCGGGCCGTGTGCGAGCGACTTTAACACGCGAACGACCCGCTCGGCGCATTCTTTCGACGAACGGTCGAGCACTCCGGGAAGTTCCCGAACCTGACAACGTGCCAGCTCGTTGCAGCGCGGTCGTGGCTTGCGGCCCTGGTCGGCGGGCCGGGGCGACCGGGCGCGGCGCATTGTCGGGGCGCCGGGAAGAATGGTCCCCGCGCCGCCGTTGCACTTATGTTCGGTGTTCGACGCGCACCGGGAAAGAGGACGAGGAAGAGGACATGGCCGAACCGCTACGCCTGCTGACCGTGCACGCCCACCCAGACGACGAGTCCAGCAAGGGTGCAGCCACCTGTGCTCGCTACGTCGCGGAGGGTCACGAGGTCATGGTCGTCACGTGTACCGGTGGCGAGCGCGGCAGCATCCTCAACCCTGCCATGGACCGGCCGGACGTGCTGGCCAACATGACCGACATCCGCAGGGACGAGATGGCCAGGGCGGCGGAGATCCTCGGGGTGCACCACCGCTGGCTGGGCTACACCGACTCCGGGCTGCCCGAGGGCGATCCCCGGCCACCGCTGCCCGAGGGGTGCTTCGCCGTGGGGGACCTGGAGGAGCAGTCCCGCGCGCTGGTGGCGATCGTGCGCGAGTTCCGGCCGCACGTGCTGGTCACCTACGACGAGCGGGGCGGGTACCCGCACCCCGACCACATCCGCTGCCACGAGGTCTCGGTGGCGGCGTTCGACGCGGCGGGCGACCCCGACCGGTTCCCGGACACCGGCGAGCCCTGGCAGCCGCTCAAGCTGTACTACTCGCACGGGTTCTCCCGGGCGCGCGTGCTCGCCTTCCACGAGGCGATGCTGGAGGCGGGGCTCGACTCGCCGTACACCGAGTGGATCAAGAACTGGTCGCCGGACCGGCCGGACTCGGGTGAGCGGGTGACCACCCGGGTGCCCTGCGGCGAGTACTTCCACCTGCGCGACGACGCACTGCGCGCGCACGCCACCCAGATCGACCCGACCAGCCGCTGGTTCGCCGTCCCGCTGGAGATGCAGCAGCGGCTGTGGCCGACCGAGGACTACGAGCTGGTGCGGTCGCTGGTCGAGGGCACCAGCCCGGAGGACGACCTGTTCGCGGGCGTCGGCGAGCGGGTGTCGGCGTGAGCCCGCTGTGGCCGGCGCAGGACCCGCCGACCCCGCCACAGGGTCCGGAGTTCGGCGGTTCCTCGCCGGTCGGGCTGGTGGTGACGCTGTTCCTGCTCGCCGCGTTGGTGCTGCTCATGCGGTCGATGAGCAAGCACCTCAAGAAGGTGCCGCCGTCCTTCGACGAGCCGGAGCGGACGGAGGGGTCGGCGGACGGCCGGTCCGGAGGCGGCACTCCCGGCGGGGCACCGGCCGACGAGACCCGGGCGGCCACCGACCACACCGCCGAGCCGGGCGCGCCGCCCCGGGGCACCCGCGAGCCCGGCCCGGCCGGCACCGGCACCCCGCCGACCGAGTAGCCGACCCGGCTCCGGGTCCACACCAGCGGACCCGGGGCCGAGCTGCCAGGCTGGAGACATGCCGAACCGGCTCGCCGACTCGACCAGCCCGTACCTGCTGCAGCACTCCGGGAACCCGATCGCCTGGTGGCCGTGGTGCCCCGAGGCGTTCGCCGAGGCCCGGGAGCGCGACGTCCCGGTGCTGCTGTCGGTGGGGTACGCGGCCTGCCACTGGTGCCACGTGATGGCCCACGAGTCGTTCGAGGACCCGGACACCGCCGGGCAGGTCAACGCCGAGTTCGTGGCGATCAAGGTGGACCGGGAGGAACGCCCGGACATCGACGCCGTCTACATGACCGCCACCCAGGCCATGACCGGCTCCGGCGGCTGGCCGATGACCTGTTTCCTCACCCCGGGTGGCGAGCCGTTCCAGTGCGGCACCTACTACCCGCCGGCGCCCCGCCAGGGCATGCCGAGCTTCCGCCAGCTGCTGACCGCGGTGACCAAGGCGTGGCGGGAGGACGGCGAACGGGTCCGGGACGCTGCCGGGCAGATCGCCATCCGGCTGGCCGACACCTCCACCGCGACCCTGGCGCCGGCCGGGGTGAACGCCGAGGAGCTGGAGCAGGCGGTGGCCACGCTGTCCGGCGAGTTCGACGACGAGCACGGCGGGTTCGGCGGGGCGCCCAAGTTCCCGCCGTCCATGGTGATCGAGTTCCTGCTGCGCGAGCACGAGCGCTCCGGCTCGGACCGCGCGCTGCGGATGGCCGCCTCGACCTGCGAGCGGATGGCCAGGGGCGGCCTGTACGACCAGCTGGCCGGGGGCTTCGCCCGGTACAGCGTGGACGCGCGGTGGGTGGTGCCGCACTTCGAGAAGATGCTCTACGACAACGCCCAGCTGCTGCGCGGGTACGCCCACCTGGCCCGCCGGGCACCCACCGCCGAGCTCGCCGGGCTGGCCACCCGGGTGACCGAGGACACCGTCGGCTTCCTGCTCCGCGACCTGCGCACCGCCGAGGGCGGGTTCGCCTCCGCGCTGGACGCCGACACCGACGGCGTGGAAGGGCTCACCTACGCCTGGACCCCCGCCCAGCTGCGCGAGGTGCTCGGCGAGGACGACGGGGCGTGGGCGGCGCGGCTGCTCACCGTCACCGACGCCGGCACCTTCGAGCACGGCAGCTCCACCCTGCAGCTGCCCGCCGACCCGGACGACCCGGCGCGCTGGGAGCGGGTCCGCGCCGCACTGCTGGCCGCCAGGGACACCCGCCCGCAGCCGGCCCGCGACGACAAGGTGGTGACCGCCTGGAACGGGCTGACCATCACCGCGCTGGCCGAGGCGGGCGCCGCGCTGGACCGCCCGGACTGGGTGGCGGCGGCCGCCGAGACGGCCGGCCTGCTGCTGCGGCTGCACCTGGTGGACGGTCGGCTGCGGCGGTCCTCCCGGGACGGTGTGGTCGGCGCCGGGATCAACACCGCGGCCGGCGTGCTGGAGGACTACGCCTGCCTGGCCGAGGGCCTGCTCGCGCTGCACCAGGCCACCGGGCAGGCTCGCTGGCTGGACGCCGGGCTGGCGCTGCTGGACACCGCGCTGGACCGGTTCGCCGACCCGGACCGTCCCGGCAGCTACTTCGACACCGCCGACGACGCCGAGACGCTGCTGCACCGGCCCCGGGACATCACCGACGGCGCGACGCCGTCCGGGGCGTCCGCGCTGGCCGGGGCACTGCTCACCGCGTCGGTGCTGGCCGCCCCGGAGCGAGCCGGCCGCTACGGCGAGGCGAGCGCGCTGGCGGTGGCCTCGGTGGGCGAGCTGGCCCGCCGGCACCCCCGGTTCGCCGGGCAGTGGCTGAGCGTGGCCGGTGCGGCCGTGCGCGGGCCGTTGCAGGTCGCGGTGGTCAGCCCCGGTCGCGGTGCCGGCGACCCGGCCGGCGAGGGTGGCGTAGCCGGCGACCTGGCCGGCGACCCGGCCGGCGGGGCGCTGAGCCGGGCCGCGCGGCGGCTTGCCCCGGGCGGCAGCGTGGTGGTCGCCGGCTTCCCCGACGCGCCCGGGGTGCCGCTGCTGGCCGACCGGCCGCTGGTCTCCGGGGCGGCCGCCGCGTACGTGTGCCGGGGTTTCGTCTGCGATCGGCCGGTGACCGACGAGGCCGCCCTGGCTGCCGCCCTCCGCTGACCGGGCCGGGCGGATGTCAAGATAGCCGGTGCCGAGACGACCGGGGTGCCGAGATGACCGAGACGGGGACGACCGGGATGGGGACGGCCAGGACCCGGCCCGCCACCGGCACCGAGCCCGACACCGGCACCGGCACCGGCACCGGCACCGAGCCCGCCACCGAACTCGACGCGGCCCCCGGCGGCGACCCGGCGGCGTTCGAGCGGCTGGTCGCCGGCCACCGGCGCGAGCTGCTCGCGCACTGCTACCGGATGCTCGGCTCGGTCCAGGACGCCGAGGGCGCACTGCGGGAGACGCTGCTGGCCGCCTGGCGCGGGCTCGCCGGGTTCGACGGACGGGCGTCGCCGCGCGGCCTGCTGTACCGGATCGCCACCGACGCCTGCCTGCGGATGATCGAGCGCCGCCCGGGCGGCGCCGGCCGGGTGCTGCCGGCCGACCACGGGCCGGCCCGGCGGGGCACCGACGACATCGGTGTGTTCGTGCCGGGGCCGGTGTGGCTGGAGCCGCTGCCCGACGAGCTGCTGGACCGGCTGCCGGCCGACGCCTACGACGACCCGGCGGCGAGCTACCAGCGGCGGGAGGCGATCGAGCTGGCGTTCGTGGCCGCGTTGCAGCAGCTGCCGGGCACCCAGCGGGCGGTGCTCGTCCTGCGCGAGGTACTGGGCTTCTCCGCCGCCGAGGTCTCCGCCGTACTGGAGACCACGGAGGCCTCGGTGCACAGCGCGCTGCAGCGCGCCCGGTGCACCGTCGAGGCCCGGATGCCGACCAGCAGCCAGCGGATCGAGCTGGCCGCGCTGGGCGCCGACGGCCGCGACACGCTGGTCGAGCGGTTCGTCACCGCGTTCGAGTCGGGTGACGTGCCGGCGATCCTGAGCCTGCTCGCCGAGGACGCCCGGTTGACCATGCCGCCGCTGCCCGCCTGGTTCGACGGGCGCGCCGAGATCGGCCGGTTCCTGGACCTCCGGATGTTCGGCACCCCGTGGAAGCTGCTGCCACTGCGGGCGAACAGCCAGCTCGCGTTCGCCTGCTACCAGGGCGACGAGGACGGCACCCGGTACCCGCTCAGCGCGGTCAACCTGGTCACCGTGCACGCCGGACTGATCACCGAGATCACCGGCTTCCTCTACCCCGGGATGTACCGGCACTTCCCGGTGCCCGCCGAGCTCTAGTCCGATCGGGTGTACCGGCGGACCGCGTCACCGCTGCGCCCGATGAGCCGCATCAGCCGTTCCGCCGGATCGTCCGGCGAAGGGCCGGCGTCGGCGAACCCGTGGCGGCGGTAGAGCCGGACGGCCGGGCCGTTGTCGGCCCGCACCGACAGCACCACCGGGCGCCGACCGGCCCTGTCCAGCACCTCGCGCAGGGCGGCGTCGCCCACGCCGAGACCGCGGGCGGCCGGTGCGACCCACACCGCACCTCCATCACGGCCGGATTCTCCGGTCGCCCGGCGCCGCGGACCAGCGATTTCCCTCGGGCGGCCGGGCGAGATCCAACCGGTCGGGCGGCCGTGCCCGGAGATACCCGGCAGTAGGGTCGATGTGACGCCGCCCCTACCCCGGATGCCGGCGACCCGCCACGACCCGGACACCCGAGGAGACACGAATGACCGAAGCCCTGATCGTCGCGGCGGCCCGGTCGCCGATCGGCCGCGCGTTCAAGGGATCGCTCAAGGACGTCCGGCCGGACGACCTGGCGGCCCGGATGGTGCGCGCCGCGCTGGACCAGGTACCCCAGTTCAACCCCGAGCAGCTCGACGATCTGATGCTGGGCTGCGGCCTGCCCGGCGGCGAGCAGGGGTTCAACATGGGCCGCGTGGTGTCGGTGCTGCTCGGCTACGACCAGCTGCCCGGCACCACCATCACCCGGTACTGCTCGTCCTCGCTGCAGACCACCCGGATGGCCATGCACGCGATCAAGGCCGGCGAGGGGCACGCATTCGTCTCGGCCGGGGTGGAGACCGTGTCCCGGTTCGCCAAGGGCAGCTCGGACTCGTTGCCGGACACCCAGAACCCGCTGTTCGCCGACGCGCTCGACCGCAGCGAGCAGCTGACCCGGGGCGGCGTGGACACCTGGTCCGACCCGCGCGAGTCCGACCGGCTGCCGGACGTGTACATAGCGATGGGCCAGACCACCGAGAACGTCGCCCGCTACAAGAACGTGTCCCGCGAGGACATGGACCACTTCGGGGTGCGCTCGCAGAACCTCGCGGAGAAGGCCATCGCCAACGGGTTCTTCGCCCGCGAGATCACCCCGGTCACGCTGCCGGACGGCACCGTGGTGTCCACCGACGACGGCCCGCGCCCCGGGGTCACCTACGAGGGGGTGTCGGGGCTCAAGCCGGTGTTCCGGCCGGACGGGCTGATCACGGCGGGCAACTGCTGCCCGCTCAACGACGGGGCGGCCGCGCTGGTCGTCATGTCCGACACCATGTGCCACGAGCTGGGCATCACGCCGCTGGCCCGGGTGGTCTCCACCGGCGTGTCCGCGCTGTCCCCCGAGGTCATGGGCCTCGGACCGGTCGAGGCGTCCCGCCGTGCGCTGGCCCTGGCGGGGATGACCATAGACGACGTCGACCTGGTCGAGATCAACGAGGCGTTCGCCGCCCAGGTCCTGCCGTCGGCCCGCGAGCTGGGCGTCGACGAGGACAAGCTCAACGTCAACGGCGGCGCGATCGCGCTGGGCCACCCGTTCGGCATGACCGGCGCCCGGATCAGCACCACGCTGATCAACTCGCTGCGCACGCACGACAAGCAGATCGGTCTGGAGACGATGTGCGTCGGCGGCGGCCAGGGCATGGCCATGGTGCTCGAGCGCATCAGCTGAACCGCCCCGCCCGGGTCGCCCCCGACCCCGGACGCACGAGCGCCGCGGGCACCACCGGTGACGGAGGCACCCGCGGCGTCGCCGACCGGGGAGGGGGGACCCGGTGGTCTGAAACCCGCGCGGCTCAGGCTCGAGCCGCGCGGGGTTTGTCGGTGGACTATAGAGAGCTGGCTAGTTCTGCCGCATGTAGCTGAGCAGCCGCAGGATCTCCAGGTAGAGCCAGACCAGCGTGGTCATCATGCCGAAGGCGATGTACCAGGACATCCGCGCCGGTGCACCGGCCCTGATCGCCTTGTCGGCCATGTCGAAGTCCAGCAGCAGGGTGAACGCCGCGATGCCGATCACGACGATGCTGAAGATGATGGCCAGCGGGCCGCCGGAGCGGATGCCGATGCCACCGGTGGTGAAGAAGCTCACC
>DASXJJ010000166.1:0-6014 GCA_036497465.1 Pseudonocardia sp.
GGCCGCGCAAGGTCCGTATCAAGATCGGCGAACCGCTGGACTTCTCCCGCTACCACGGGCTCGCGGCGGACCGGTTCGTCCAGCGGTCGGTGACCGATGAGATCATGTACGCGTTGATGGAGCTGTCCGGCGCCGAGTACGTCGACATCTACGCGACCAAGGCGAAGGAAGAGGCCGAACAGCAGGCCCGCTCCCGACCGCCCGCCCGAGTACCCCGATCCAAGGCCAGCTGATCAGGTGCGATTCTTCTACGACTGCGAGTTCATCGAGGACGGCAAGACCATCGACCTGGTCTCGATCGGGGTGGTCGACGCCGACGGCCGGGAGTTCTACGCGGTCTCCACCGAGTTCGACGAGCGCGCGGCGAGCCCGTGGGTGCGGGCCAATGTGCTGCCCAAGCTGCCGTCGCCGGCGGACCCGGCCTGGCGCTCCCGCGAGCAGATCCGGGCCAGCCTGCTGAAGTTCCTGATCCGGCCCGGCGAGGACATCGAGCTGTGGGCCTGGATCGCGGCCTACGACCACGTGGTGCTGTGCCAGCTGTGGGGCGCCATGCCGGCGCTGCCCCGTCCGCTGCCCCGGTTCACCCGGGAGTTGCGGCAGCGCTGGGAGGACGCCGGGCGGCCGTCGCTGCCCTCCCCGCCGTCGGACGCGCACGACGCGCTGGCCGACGCCCGGCACAACCTGGTGCGGTGGCGGGTGATCGAGGAACGCCTGGCCGAGCGTGGCGGATTGGTCTACCCATCGCGGTCGTGAGAGTCTTCCCGCCGTGCGAATCGGAGTGCTGACCGGCGGCGGCGACTGTCCCGGACTGAACGCGGTGATCAGGGCGATCGTCCGGAAGGGCGTACCCGAGTACGGGTACGAGTTCGTCGGGTTCCGGGACGGCTGGCGGGGTCCGCTGGAGGGCCTCACGATGACCCTCGACATCCCCGCGGTGCGCGGCATCCTGCCCAGGGGCGGCACCATCCTCGGCTCCTCCCGGACGAACCCGTTCTCCGACGAGGGGGGCGTGGAGCGGATCCGCGAGACGTTGATGAACCTCGGGGTCGACGCGCTGATCGCGATCGGCGGCGAGGACACCCTCGGCGTCGCGGCCAAGCTGCACGACGAGGGCATGCACGTGGTCGGCGTGCCGAAGACGATCGACAACGACCTGTCCGGAACCGACTACACGTTCGGCTTCGACACCGCCGTCGGCATCGCCACCGAGGCGATCGACCGGCTGCACACCACCGCCGAGTCGCACCACCGGGCGCTGATCGTCGAGGTGATGGGCCGGCACGCGGGCTGGATCGCGCTGCACTCCGGGCTAGCCTCCGGCGCCAACGTCATCCTCATCCCGGAGATCCCGTTCGACATCGCCAAGGTGTGCGAGTGGGTGGAGCGCCGGTTCCGCAACCACTACGCGCCGATCGTCGTGGTGGCCGAGGGCGCCACGCCGAAGGACGGCACGATGGAGCCCGCCTCCGACGCCGACAAGGACGCCTTCGGGCACGTGCGCCTCGGTGGGATCGGTGAGTCGATCGCGCGGGAGATCGAGCAGCGCACCGGCAAGGAGGCCCGCACCACCGTGCTCGGGCACGTCCAGCGGGGCGGCACCCCGAGCAGCCGGGACCGCTGGCTGGCCACCCGGTTCGGGCTGCACGCCATCGACGCGGTGCACGAGGGGGCCTGGGGAACGATGGTGGCGCTGCACGGCACCGACATCGTCCGGGTGCCGTTGTCCGAGGCCACGGACACGTTGAAGACGGTCGAGCCGGCTCTGTACGCCGAAGCCGAGGTTTTCTTCGGTTGATTCACACCGTGTCCTAAGCTGGGGCGTTGTGAACTGGAGCGTGGACGTACCGGTGGACGACCTTCCCGAGCTGCCCCCGTTGCCGCCGCAGCTGCATTCCCGGCTGTATGACGCGCTGGGGCGCCCGGCGGCGCAGCAGCCGGACTGGCCGGACGAGGCGGCCGTCCGCCAGGTGCGCGCGGTGCTGGAGAGCGTCCCGCCGGTCACCGTGCCCGAGGAGGTCGACCGGCTGCGCGCGCGGCTGGCCTCGGTGGCGCACGGCGAGGCGTTCCTGCTGCAGGGCGGGGATTGCGCGGAGACCTTCGCGGACAACACCGAGCCGCACATCCGGGGCAACATCCGCACGCTGCTGCAGATGGCCGTGGTGCTGACCTACGCGGCGAGCATGCCGGTGATCAAGCTGGGCCGGATCGCCGGCCAGTACGCCAAGCCCAGGTCCTCACCGACCGACGCGCTCGGCCTGCCGTCCTACCGGGGCGACATCGTGAACTCGATCAAGCCGGACCCGCAGGCCCGGATCCCCGACCCGAGCCGCATGATCCGCGCCTACGCGAACGCGAGCGCGGCGATGAACATGGTGCGGGCGCTGACCGCGGCGGGCATGGCCGGGCTGAACTCGGTGCACGACTGGAACAAGGACTTCATCCGCAACTCCAAGGCCGCCGAGCGGTACGAGGCGCTCGCCACCGAGATCGACCGGGGCATGCGGTTCATGGCCGCCTGCGGGGTGGACGACCCGAGCCTGCACAGCGTGGAGTACTTCGCCAGCCACGAGGCGCTGCTGCTGGACTACGAGCGGGCCATGCTGCGGCTGGACACCCGCGACGTGGACGCCCCGAAGCTGTACGACCTGTCCGCTCACTTCCTGTGGATCGGCGAGCGCACCCGGCAGCTGGAGGGTGCGCACATCGCGTTCGCCGAGGTGCTGTCCAACCCGATCGGGCTGAAGATCGGTCCGACCACCACTCCGGAGCAGGCCGTGGAGTACGTGGAGCGGCTCGACCCGCACAACGTGCCGGGCCGGCTCACCCTGGTCAGCCGGATGGGCAGCACCAAGGTCCGCGACGTGCTGCCGGCCATCGTGGAGAAGGTCACCGCCTCCGGACACAAGGTCATCTGGCAGTGCGACCCGATGCACGGCAACACGGTCGAGTCCACCACCGGTTACAAGACCCGGCACTTCGACCGGATCGTCGACGAGGTGCAGGGCTTCTTCGAGGTGCACCACCGGCTGGGCACCCACCCGGGCGGTCTGCACGTGGAGATCACCGGCGAGGACGTCACCGAGTGCCTTGGCGGCGCGCAGGAGATCTCCGACGCCGATCTGCACGGCCGGTACGAGACGGCCTGCGACCCCCGGCTGAACACCCAGCAGTCCCTGGAGCTGGCCTTCCTCGTCGCGGAGATGCTGCGGGGCTGAGCGGCCGTCAGCCGCCGAAGGCGTCGTGGATCCGGCGCTCGATCTCGTCGGTCAGCGAGCGGCCGGGATCGTCCCCGTCGTCGCTCCTGTCCCGCCGCCGGGGGCGGTCGTCGTCCCCGTCCCGGCCCTCGTCCTCCGGGCCGCTGCTGAGCACCAGGCCCACCGGAGCGCCGATGCTCACCGCGGTCCCGGCCGCCGGGCTGGTGCCCACGACGGTGCCGCGCGGCGCCGAGGGGTCGGACCGGTTGCTGACCACCGAGGACGGCGTCAGGCCGGCCGCCTTCAGGATCTGCTCGGCCTGGGCCCGCGAGGAGCCGGACGGGATGTCCGGCACCGTGGGCCGGCCGGTGGACACGGTGAGCGTCACGGTGCTGCCCTTGGCCACCCGCTGCCCGCCGGCGGGGTCCGCGACGGCCACCCGCCCGGCCGGGATCGTGTCGTTCTGCTTGCGGACAACCACCGGCACCAGCCCGGCGGCCCGCTCCGCGCCCACCGCCCCCTGCTCGTCCATCCCGAGCACCTTCGGTGAGTCGGTGTAGTGGCCGGCGCCCGCGTTGTAGGCGAGCGTGGCGATGAGCAGCCCGAGCAGCAGCACCACCCCGAGCCACACGGCCAGCATCCGGCGGCTGCGCCGGCGCCGGCCGAGGTGGTCGGCGGCCGCACCGGGGTCGGCGGACGGGGGTGCGGCGGACCGCGCGCGCGGCGGGGCGCCGTCACCGGCCCGCCGGCCGCCCTGCCCCGCTCCGCCCCGAGCGGCGCCGCCCTGCGCCGCCCCGCCCGGAGCGCCGCCGCCCGGAGCGGCACCGTCGGCGGGGGTCAGGGCGGTGAGCGCCCGGGTCGCCCTGGGCCGGGCGCCGGGCGCGCGGGGCACCTCGCGGGCGGTCGCGCGGACCGGTTCCACCCGGCGGGTGACGTCGCTGTCCGGTGCCGGCACCGGAACCCGGGGTACGCCGAGCGCGGCGCGCACCCCGAGCAGCGCGTGCAGCAGGGTGGCCGCGTCCGGCGGGCGGGCGGCCGGGTCGCGCCGGGTGGCCGAGGCGACCAGCGCGTCCAGCTCCGGGGGCAGGCCGGGGACCAGCGCGGACGGCGGCGGCACGTCCTCGTTCACGTGCCGGTAGGCCACCGCGAGCGGGTGGTCGCCGTCGTACGGCGGTACCCCGGTGAGCAGCTCGTAGAGCATCACCCCGGCCGCGTAGACGTCGGAGCGGGCGTCCACCGGCCGACCCTCCACCTGCTCGGGGGACAGGTAGGCGACCGTGCCGACGATCATGCCGGCGGTACTGGGCTGGGCCTGGGCGGCGGCGGTGACCAGCCCGAAGTCGGCCACCTTGACCGCCCCGGTGCGGCTGATCAGCACGTTCTCCGGCTTCACGTCGCGGTGGGTGAGACGCTGGGCGTGCGCGGCGGCGAGAGCGGCCAGCACCGGCTCCAGCACGGCCAGCGCGGTGGGCACGTCCAGCGAGCCACGCGCGGTGAGCACGTCGCGCAGCGTGCCGCCGACCACCAGCTCCATGACCAGGAACACCACCGGCCGGGGCGGCCCACCGTGCTCGCCCTGGTCGTAGACGCCGACGACCCCGGGGTGGTCGATCGCGGCGATGGCCCGCGCCTCGCGCTCGAAACGGCCGCGGAAGCGGGGGTCGGCGGCCAGCCGGGCGTCCATCACCTTGACCGCGACGGCCCGCCCCAAGCGGGTGTCGGTGCCCCGGTAGACCCGCGACATGCCGCCGACCGCGAGGAGCTCGCCGACCTGGTACCGCCCCTCGAGCGTCAGCCCCGTCAGCTCCGGCTCGGTTGCCACCACCCCCCGATGGTACGAAAGCGCGACGAGCGGCATTCGGTCGGTGGGTGCCGAGCCCCGAGGCTGCCGAAGTGTGGGTTCCCTGTGGCAGGGTGTGGCCCGTGAGCGAGACACCCGTCGGGCCTGCGACCGAGGTCGCCGACGTGAAGGTACTGCCCATTCCGGAGGTCGCACAGCGGCTCGGAGTCCCGGTGAGCCGGGTCCATCAACTGGTGAGGGACGGACACCTGCTGTCCCTGCGCAAGGACGGCATCCAGACGGTGCCGGAGGACTTCCTCGACGGGCGCGGCGTGATCAAGGGGCTGCCGGGCACGATCACCGTGCTGCGGGACGGCGGCTTCGCCGACGACCAGATCCTGCGCTGGCTGTTCACCGAGGACCCGTCGCTGCCGGGCACCCCGGTCGGCGCGCTGCGCGCCAACCGCGGCCGGGAGATCAAACGCCGAGCCCAGGCGATGGCGTTCTAGCCGTCGCCTCCTCCGCCGATCAGGCCTGAGCTCGCCGGGCGGCCGCCCGGCGAGCCATCCTGGCGCGCGCCAGCGCGGGTAGCGCCACGGCCAGCCGCCGCCGCCCCGGCACCGCGACCCGGCGGTTGAGCACGTCGTAGCCCGCGCGCTCGATCTCGTCCAGGATCCCGCCGTAGAGCAGGTACGCGGTGCGTACGCACGGCCGGGAGGCGGGCGCGATGAGGGCGATGCCCGGGAGTGCCCGCCGGTAGATCGCCCGGTTGCGGGCCACCAGGTGGGCCAGCGCGCGGCGGACCCTCGGATCGGGTCGGCGGCGACCCCGGCACCACTCGAGCAGCCGCCGGTCCACGCCGAACGCGGCAAGCTCGTCGGCGGGCAGGTACAGCCGGCCCCGGTCCAGGTCCTCGCCGACGTCACGCAGGAAGTTGGTCAGCTGGAAGGCGTGCCCGAGCGCGGCCGCCGCCGGCTCGGCCTCGGCACGCGGCCCCACCGTGCCCAGCACCGGGAGCATCTGCAGGCCGATCACCCCGG
>DASXJJ010000167.1:0-3930 GCA_036497465.1 Pseudonocardia sp.
TAGGGCCGCAGCACCGCGAGGTCCTCGCGGAAGCGGTTGCCGCGGACCACGACCAGCACGTGCCGCCCTTCGATCTTGGTCCGGAGCTCGGGGGCGGCGATGCCGTCAACCAGCAGGCCGCCCTCGCCTTTCACGTATTCCAGCGTGTTGGTCACGAAGTCCTGCAGCTGGGCCGCGATCCCGTCCTTGGCCGCGATCATCGCCTCGGCCACCGTCTCGGCCGTCTGCACGCGTCCCTTGGCCACGACCTCGTCGCCGATGTACACCGTGTCGCCCTGCAACCGGACCAGGGTGCCCTCGCTGACCTTGGTGAACACGTCCGGCCCGACGTCGTCCACCAGCGGCACCCCGGCGTCTATCAGCAGCTGGGGTCCGAGGTTAGGGTAGCGGCCGGTGATACTGGGCGCGACGTTCACCACCGCTGCGACCTGCTGCCGCAGCAGTGCCTCCGCGCCCAGCCGGTCCAGGTCCGCGTGGTCGATGATGGCGACCTCGCCCATCCGGAGCCGCTTGGTGAGGTTCTTGGTCCGCCGGTCCAGCCGGGCAGGCCCGATTACACCCGGCAGGTCGACTGGCCTGCTCCGGTGCTTGATCGGGAGCTTCAGGAACGGGGCCATCATTGCGTCCCATCCTGCCAGACCCCTGGAGCAGACGAGGCCACACACCGCATCACCGAACGGCCCAGCTCACCGGCCCATCCAGGACTCTCAGCTCCCGTTCAGGCCCCAGCCAGCCCCGGCTCAGCCTGCCGGCCCTCATCGCGCCGCCTCAGCCGGCCCCGCGCCCCGGCGCCTCGGCGGCTGCCGCGCGTTCCGCCGCGGCGGCGGTGAGCAGCTCGCCCGCGTGCGCCCGGCCATACTCGGAGTCCTCGAGGCCGGCCAGCATCCGGGACAGCTCGGTGACCCGCCCGGAGTCGTCGAGCCGGGTCACCCCGCTGCGCGTCACGCTGCCGTCGCCCGCCTTCTCCACCACCAGGTGAGTGTCCGCGAAGGCGGCGACCTGGGGCAGGTGGGTGACGACGATGACCTGGGCCAGCCGGGCCAGCCGGGCCAGCCGCCGCCCGATCTCCACCGCGGCCCTCCCGCCGACTCCCGCGTCGACCTCGTCGAACACGAAGGTCGGCACCGGGTCCGCGCCGGCGAACACCACCTCGATCGCGAGCATGACCCGGGACAGCTCGCCGCCCGACGCGCCCTTGGCCAGCGGCAGGGGCGGCGCGCCGGGGTGCGCGGCCAGCCGGATCTCCACCACGTCCGCGCCGTACGGGCCGAACTCCTCCTGCGGCGTGACCGGCACCGTGAGCGACGCGTGCGGCATGGCCAGCGCGGCCAGCTCGGCGGTCACCTCGGCGGAGAAGCGCGCGGCCGCCTCCTTGCGCAGCGTGGTGAGCTGGGCCGCCAGCTCGGCGACGTTCGCGCCGAGCTGCTCGGCCTCCGCGGCCAGGCCGGTGATCCGGTCGTCGTCGCCGTCCAGCTCCCCCAGCCGGGCGGCGGCCTGCCTGGCCCAGTCCAGCACGGTGCCCACGTCCCCGCCCTCGCTGTCGGCGGGCGCGCCGGCGGTCCCGTAACTGCGGATCAGCCGGGTCAGGTCGGCGCGCCGCTGCTGCACCGCAGCCAGCCGGGCCGGGTCCGCTTCCACCGACTCCACGTACGAGGCGAGTTCCGCGCCGATGTCGGAGATCAGGTAGGCCGCCTCGGACAGCCGGCCCGCCAGCCCGGCCAGCACCGGGTCGTGGCCGGCGACGGCCTCCAGCGCCTGGGTGGCGGTGGCCAGCAGGCTGGACGCGTCGGGCAGGTCGTAGGACCCGCTGGACGGGTCGCCGAGCAGCGCGTCGTGCGCGGCACTGGCCGCGGTGTGCAGCCCGTCCGCGTTGGCCAGCCGCTCCTCCTCGGCCCTCAGCTCTACGTCCTCCCCCGCGACGGGCTCCAGCCGCTCGATCTCGGCCGCGCCGCGGCGCAGGTCCTCCGCTTCCTGGGCGCGTTCCCGGGCTCGTCCGGTCAGCTCCTCCAGCTCACCCCGGACTTCGCGGTGCCGTAGGTAGGCCCGGTGGTAGTCGGCGGCCACCGCGGCCAGGGCGGGCCCGGCGAAACGGTCCAGCGACTCCCGCTGGCGGCCCGGCCGCAGCAGCTGCTGCTGGTCGGCCTGCCCGTGCACCGCGACCAGGTCGTCGGCCAGGTAGGTGAGCAGCGACACCGGCACGGAGTGGCCGCCGGCGTAGGCGCGCGACCGCCCCTCCGCGGACACCGAGCGGCTGACGATCAGGGTCGCCCCGTCGTCGTCGAGTTCGCCGCCTGCCTCGGTCACCTGCCCGGCCACCCGTCCCGCGGGATCGATGCGCAGCCGGCCCTCGACCGTGGCCCGGTCGGACCCGGGCCGGACCCGGGCCGGGTCGGCCCGCCCGCCGAACATGAGGCCCAGGCCGGTGACGACCATCGTCTTGCCCGCCCCGGTCTCCCCGGTGACCACCGTGAACCCGGGCGACAGCTCCAGCACGGCGTCCTCGATCACGCCGAGCGCGTTAATGCGGACTTCCTCAAGCATGAGCGCGTGGCTCCTGTTCGATGTGGCGGGCGGACGGGCGCCCCCGCCAGCCGGCGACCGGCAGGCCAAACTTCGCGACCAGCCGGTCGGTGAACGGCGCGCCGCCCACCGCGGTGTCGTCCTCGCTGCGCAGCCGGGCCAGCAGCACCGGCGCGGCGCCGCGCCGGACCTCGATCCGTGCGCCGGCGGGCAGATCCACCCGGCGCCGCCCGTCGCACCACAGCACGCCCGCGAAGGACTGGCCGACGGCGGGCCCGCCGAGGACCTCGATCGCGAGCAGGGAACTGGGCGAGATGACCAGCGGACCAGCGAACAGGGCGTGGGCGCTGATCGGCACCATGAGCAACGCCTCGACCTCCGGCCATACGACCGGTCCGCCTGCGGAGAACGCGTAGGCCGTGGAGCCGGTCGGCGTGGCGCAGACCACCCCGTCGCATCCCCACCGGGACAGCGGCCGGCCGTCAATCTCGGTGATCACCTCGATCATCCGCTCCCGGGCGACCTTCTCCACGCTGGCCTCATTCAGCGCCCAGGTCCGGGCGATGACGGTACCGTTCTGCCGCACCGTCACGTCCACCGTCATCCGCTGCTCCACGGTGTACTGGCGGTTGATCATCCGGTCGATCGCGGTGTGCAGGTCGTCGTATTCGGCCTCGGCGAGGAAGCCGACGTGCCCGAGATTCACCCCGAGCAGCGGCACCCCGGCCGGCCGGGTCATCTCGGCCACCCGCAGCAGCGTCCCGTCCCCGCCGAGGACGAGGACCATCTCGGCGCCGCGGGCGGCTTCGGGGGTGGCCGGGACCACTTCGGCACCGGGGCACTGCATCTCGGCGGCCTCGGTGTCCACGACCCGCACCGTGATGCCGGCCGAAATCAGCATCTCGACCACGAGCCGGGCGGTGGTCACCGCCGCGGTCCGGCCCGTGTGCGCCGTGACGAGCATCGTCCGGTGGGGATTCACTGCGGTCCTTCCGCGATGACCTGCGCGAGTCTGTCCGGCTCCAGCGGCGGTGCACCGCTGCGCAGCCAGAGGAAGTACTCCACGTTCCCGGCCGGGCCGGGCAGCGGGCTGGCGGTGACCCCGGCCACGCCCAGGCCATTATCTGCGGCCGCCGTGGCCACCGCGGATACGGCCGCAGCCCGCAAACCGGGGTCCCGCACCACCCCGCCCGCGCCGACGTGTCCCTTGCCCACCTCGAACTGCGGCTTCACCAAGAGCACGAAGTCAGCGTCCGTCGCCGCGCAGCAGATCAGGGCCGGCAGCACCAGGCTGAGCGAGATGAACGAGAGGTCCGCGGTGACCAGGGATGGCGGCGGGGCTACCTGGGCGGGCTCCAGGTGCCGCACGTTCACCCGGTCGAGCACGGTGACCCGGTCGTCGCTGCGCAG
>DASXJJ010000168.1:0-1721 GCA_036497465.1 Pseudonocardia sp.
GGTGGCGTTGCGCGCGGTGAACCAGTCGGGCAGCACCGACCCGGACCGGACCCGGGCGTCGGACGCGGCCGCCGGCGGCGGGGCGACCTCGATCACCGGCGCGCCCAGGTCGGCGGCGTCGGTCGCGGTGGTGAGCACGACAGTGCCGGACGGCAGCAGGTCGTCGAGGCGGACCCGCGGCCCGGCGCCGACGGTGACCATCGGTTGCGGGAACAGCTCACCGGCCCCGGGGGTGTCGCTGAACAGCCCGCCCCGCAACGGTGGCATGCCCTGAAATGTCGTCCTGGGCAGGGTGCCGGCCGCCGCGGCCTGGCGCGCCCGCCGATCCCGGGCGGCGGCGGCCACCGGGTCGAGCAGGCAGATGTCGCGGCCGGCGGCCACGGCCATGTCGATGATCTGGCGCACGTGCGGGGCGCGCTCGGCCTGGTAGCTGTCCAGCAGCGGTTCGGGCGGGGCGCCGCGCAGTACGGCGGCGAGCTTCCACACCAGGTTCTGCACGTCGCGGATGCCGTGGCACATGCCCTGTCCGAGGAAAGGCGGCGTCTGGTGCGCGGCGTCCCCGGCCAGGAAGATCCGCCGGTCCCGCCAGCTCCGGGCGACCAGCGCGTGGAACCGGTAGACGGCCGCGCGCACGATCTCGACCTCGCCGAGTGAGACCCAGGGGCGCAGCAGGGCCTCGATGGTCTCCGGGCGCTGCATCTGTACGGCGTCCTCGCCGGGCAGCAGCATGAACTCCCACCGGTGGTGGCGCCCCGGACCCGGCACCCTGGTCGAGGGACGGAGCGGGTCGCAGAACATCTCCGATGAGTCGGGCTCCCCGATCTCGCGGTCGGCGATCAGGTCCACCACCAGCCACGGCTCGTCGAAGCCGCTGTCGGCCAGCTCCGCGCCGATGGCGGCCCGGGTACGGCTCGACGCCCCGTCCGCACCGATGACGTACCCCGCGCTCACCTGGCGCACCCGACCGGCCGCGACCTCGAGCAGGTCCAGCTCGACGTGCTCGTCGTGCTGGCGCAGGCCCACCATCTCCACGCCGAGCGCCACCTCGACGCGCGGGTGGCGCTCCAGCGCGGAGCGCAGCGTCGCCTCGAGCGTCGGCTGGTAGAACAGGTAGTGCTCGGCCCAGCCCAGCGGGCGCTCCCGTGGCCACTCGTGCACCCGGTTGAGCTCGCCGTCCGCGCCGTAGAACGAGCTGCGCGCCCACACCCTGGTGTCCCGGGCCACCTCGTCGGCGACCCCGGCCTGTTGCAGGATCCGCATCACCTGGGCGTCGAAGTGGATGGCGCGCGGCAGCTCGAAGACCAAGGGTGACCGGTCCAGGACCAGGGCGGACAGGCCGGCCCGGCCGGCGAGGTTGGCCGCCACCGCGCCCACCGGGCCGCAGCCGACGACGACCAGATCGTAGTGGGACACGGTCAGCCGACCGTCCAGCCCCGCGCCCCGCTCTGGAAATCGTCGAGCGGGTCGCCGGGCCCGAAGGAACCGCGCAGCAGCTTCGACTCGTCCAGCCCGACGAGCTCCCAGTAGGGGCTCGTCTCCGGGTCCACCCGGGACCAGTCGAAGACGACCGCCCGCTCGGTGATCGCCCACCGGCCCCCGCGCAGGGCGAACCGGTCGAGGTAGCGGCCGCCGATGGTCGACTGGGTCGGCCCCTCCTCGTCGGTCTGCCGGCCCACCACGGCGATGTGGTAGCTCTCCACGTCGGCCTCGTCGCCGTGCAG
>DASXJJ010000169.1:0-24326 GCA_036497465.1 Pseudonocardia sp.
GTCGGCGTCCTGGGCACCCAACTGTTCTGGGGCCTGTCCCCCAACGCACCCATCGCCAACTGACACCACCGCACCACCCACCCGGCCCGCCGCACACCCCGCGGCGGGCCGAGTGCCGTCCCGACACCGGCCGCTCAGCGCACGGTCACCGGGCGCGGCCGGCGGCGTACCAGGAACGACACGGCGAGGACCACCACCGGGATGACGGCGCCGCGGAGGAACGCCGCGTGCGTGCCGGCGGCGTCGACGACCCGGGTGCGGTCGGCGGACGCCAGCGTCATCACCGTGACGCCGGTCGGTGAACGGCCGTAGGTCCAGCAGCGCCCTCCCCCGGGGCTGCAGCCGCGGCTGCCGGGTGGCGGGGACCCGGTGACCGGGATGACCACGGCCATCGTGAGCAGGTAACCGGTTCCTCGTCCCGTCGGCGTCGGCCGTGCACCGGAGGACGGGCGGGCCACAGCGCACGAGACCACCGGCGTGGGGTCGGCTTCAACCGATTTCACGCCGGGCAGACGGGACGGGCGGCGGGGCGGGCCACGACGCCGGAGCCCGAGGCGGTTCGGGCTCCGCCGTCGGTGCGTCAGGGGGCGGCGGGCAGCACGTGGTCGCCCACCTTGTCCTGGCTCAGGCACAGCGAGCAGACCACCGCGTCGTGCGTGTCGCACCGGGCGACGTCCGGCCGCTCGATGTCCTGCCGGCAGACGTGGCAGTGCATGACCTCACCGGACGGGTTGCCGTGCTCGTCGTACATCGGGGCGTCGATGCCGTCCTCGGTGCGGCGCAGGTAGTACTTGCCCTTCGTGGCCACCGCGAGGATCGGCGGCAGCACCAGCGCGAACCCGATCGCCACCAGCGGCGAGAACGGCTGGATCGCCGCGCCGAGGCCGCCGAAGAAGGCGATGATGGACAGCCCGGCCGAGATGACCATCGAGCCGAAACCCACCGGGTTGACCGCGTAGAGCATCCCCCGGCGGAACTCCGGGCGCAGCGGGGAGATCTTCAGCAGGTACTTGTTGAACACGATGTCCGACGCGACCACGACCACCCAGGACATGCCGCAGTTGGCGTAGAAGCCGAGGATCGTGTTCAGGAAGTCGAACATGTTCGCTTCCATCAGGACCAGCGCGATCAGCAGGTTCACGCCCAGGAACACCAGCCGCCCCGGGTAGTGCTTGGTGACCCGGGTGAACGAGTTGGTCCAGGCCAGCGAGCCGGAGTAGGCGTTCGTGACGTTGATCTTGATCTGGCTGATCACCACCAGCATGACGGCGAGGGTCATCGCCGCCCACGGCGGCATGAGGTCCCGGTAGATCTCCAGGAACTGGTGCACCGGCTGGTTGGCGATCGCCGCGCCGTCGGTGACGCTGGCGATGAGGTAGACGGCCAGGAACAGCCCGACGATCTGCTTGATCGCGCCGAACACCACCCAGCCCGGACCGGCCAGCACCATCGCGGTCCACCAGCGGCGGGAGTTCTCCGGGGTGCGGGGCGGCATGAACCGCAGGTAGTCGATCTGCTCGGCGATCTGCGCGATCAGCGACAGGCACACGCCGGCCGCCAGCATCACCGAGCCCAGGCTGGGTGCCCCCTGGCCGTTCTCGCCCTGGTAGGCGAAGAACGCGCCCACCGAGTCGGGGTGGCTGATCAGCAGGTACGCGAACGGCAGCACCATCAGCACCAGCCACAGCGGCGTCGTCCACAGCTGCAGCTTGGACAGCAGCGACATCCCGTACACGACCAGCGGGAAGATGATCAGGGTCGACAGCAGGTAGCCCAGCCAGAGCGGCGTGTGCAGGCCCAGGTTGAGGCCCTGGGCCATGATCGAGCCCTCCAGGGCGAAGAAGATGAAGGTGAACGTGGCGAAGATGACGTTCGTGACCACCGACCCGTAGTAGCCGAAACCGCTGCCCCGGGTGATCAGGTCCAGGTCCAGGTTGTACCGGGCCGCGTAGTAGGCCAGCGGGAACCCGGTGGCGAAGATGACCACCGCGAACACCAGGATCCCCCACAACGCGTTGACCGTGCCGTAGGCGATGCCGATGTTGGCGCCGATGGCGAAGTCGGCCAGGTAGGCGATGCCGCCCAGCGCCGAGATCGCCACCACGCCGGTGCCCCACTTGCGGTAGCCGCGTGGGGCGAACCGCAGCGTGTAGTCCTCCAGGGTCTCCTTCGCGGCGTTGCCGACGCCCGTGGGCGCACCACCCGACGCCCCCTCGGCCGTCGTGCCGATATCCTGACTCATACCCGACGCCTCCTGGTCCCGCGCCCGGCGCGATGCCGGGCACCGCCGGAGATGCTTCGTGCTCGCCCCGCGAGTTGGGTTTCCGGTCCGTTACGCCTCGGTGACCACCCCCGGATCTCGTCCCACCCGCCACTTCCGTATCCGGGCGGTAGTCGTCCTCCGGCCGGGCGAGGGCCGTCCTCCGGCCGGACGGCGGTGTCGTCATGGCCGGCGGCATGCCGTCCCGGTCGCGGCCCGTGGGGTGACGGCCGCGACCATCTCCGCCGGACCCCTCTGCAACTGCTGTGGCTGTTGGTATTTTTGAGGTGTTTGAGGCTTTCTCCTTCGAGCGCGCAGAGGCGGCGGATCCGGTGGGCGGCAGGATCGTGGGCGGTTCCCGCGCTGGCCGCGGGTCGGGACGGGCGGCGGCGCTGCTGGTGGCCCTGTTCGCCACCCTCGCCATCGCCGCCGCGCCGGCGGCGATGCCGAGGGTCCCGAGCCCGCCGCCGGTGCCCGCACCGCCGCCGGTCCCGAGCCCGCCGCCGGTCCCGGCTCCCCCTCCCGTGCCCGCCGCTCCGGGCGCCGGGCCGACCGAGTACACCCCGGAGCCCGTCCCCCACCGGGACGCCGTACCGAAGGCCGCCGTACCGAGCACCGGACCCGGCCGCACGCTGCGGATCTGGCTGACCGGCTACTCGTGGCAGGACAACACCCCGCCCGGGTCGGCGACCGTCAGCCTGCCGATCCTGCACCGCACCGCCGGTGGCCAGGGCACCTGGGCCGACCCGATCACGGTGGCCGTTCCGGGCAACCGGTCCACCCCGCGGTGGCGGGCCGGCACCCGGTTCTACCTGCCCAGCGTGCAGCGGTACGTGATCGTGGAGGACACCGGGGCCAGCTCGCCGCCGTCCGGGGTGGAGACCCACCTGGACATGTGGATCGACGGCCGGGGCGGCACCAGGGCGGCCACCGACCAGTGCATGAGCAGGCTCACCGGCAGGGTGTCCGCCGAGCTGGACCCACCGCCGGGTCGCCGGGTCATCCCCGGCCCGATCTGGTCCGACGGACTCTGCCGCATCCCGGGCAACCCGTCCTGAGAGCGGCCGTGCCGGCCAATCCGCCGCTCCTGCCGGCCGGTCGTACGGTGGGCGGCAGGAGCGGGCGACGGGGCGGGTGAGGGGAACGGCATGGGTCTGGGGTTCGCGTTGCCGCAGTTCGGCGGGGGCGCCACGGAGGGCGCGCGGCTGGGCGAGTTCGCCACCGCCGCCGAGGACCTCGGGGCGGACAGCCTGTGGGTCGGCGACCGGTTGCTCGCGCCGGCCGTCCCCACCGTCGGCTACGCCGGCACCGACACCGTGCCCGAGGAGTTCCGCGCCGCGCTGGACCCGTTCACGACGCTCGCGGTGGCGGCGGCCGTGACCCGCTCCGCGCGGCTCGGCGCCAGCGTGCTGGTCGCGCCGTGGTACCCGCCCGCGCTGCTCGCCCGGGCGCTGACCAGCCTCGACGTCGTCAGCGGCGGGCGGCTGGTGCCCGGCCTGGGCATCGGCTGGTCGCCCGAGGAGTACCGGGCGGCGGGCGCCGGCTGGGCCCGCCGGGGCGCCGCGCTGGACGAGATGCTGGACGCCCTGCTCGCGCTGTGGACCACCGACCCGGCCGAGCACAGCGGCGAGCGGTGGAGCGTGCCGGCCGCGCACGTGCTCGCCCCGGCACGCCGGCCGCACCCGCCGATCCACCTGGGCGGGGGCTCGCCGGCCGCGCTGCGCCGCACCGGCCGGCGGGCGGACGGCTGGCTGCCGGTGGTCCGGGTGCCGGGCCACGTCGACCCGGCCGCGCTGGACCGGCAGCGCGCGGTGCTGGACGCGGCGGCCCGGGACGCCGGTCGGGAGCCCGCCGAGGTGGCCACCGTGGTGCGGGTCAACGTGGTGGCCGGAGCCGAGCCCTCGGCCGTCGCGGACGCCGTCGCCACCCTGGCCGGGTCGGGCTACCCGGAGGCCTTCGTCGACCTGCTCTACGTCGCCACCGGGCACGACGAGCGGCTGCGCTGGGTGGAACGGCTGCTCGGCACCCCGCGCTGATCGGCTGGTCCGGGGCTTCCCGATGTGACAGTCTGCGCTGGTGGAGGACGATTCCGGGCAGCGCCGCCTGGTGGTGGTGATCGTCGACGACCACGAGCTGTTCGCCCAGGGCCTCGCCCTGCTGCTGGAGAGCAAGGCCGGCGACCGGTTCCGGGTCGGTGGCTGCACCACCCGGGTCGAGGAGGCGGCCGCGCTGGCCGAGTCCCGCGCCGCCGACCTGGCCATCGTCGACCTGGCCATGCCCCCGCTGGGCGGGGAGGCCGCCATCCGCCAGATCGTCCAGCGGTGTCCGGCCACCCGGGTTCTCGCGCTGTCCGGCTCGGACGACCTGTCGCTGGCCGAGCGCGCGCTGCGGGCCGGCGCGCACGGGTTCCTGCCCAAGTCCGCCGACCCGGATGTGCTGCTGGTGCCGCTGCTCACGGTGGCCGCCGGGCTGCGGGTGCTGCCGGGCCCGCTGCTGGACGCGCTGCTGGCCTCCGCCCGCAAGCCGCCCGAGGAGCTGATGCGGCGCCTGGAACGCCAGGAGCGCATCCTGTGGGAGCTGATCGCCCGGGGCCTGGAGACCGCCGACATCGCCACCCGGATGTTCGTCTCGGACCGGACCGCGAAGCGGATGGTGGCCGCGTTGCTGCACAAGCTCGGCGTGCCCAGCCGGATCGAGGCGGCCGCGCTGGCCGGTCAGTACGGGCTGCTGGACCACGCCGAGCGATGATCGCGCCGACCCGGCCGCGCCTCGGCTCCGTGGAGAGCCTGGGCGACCCCCGCGAGCAGCGGGTGGTCGTCCTCGTGCGGATCGCGGTGGTGATCTCCTGGGGGCTGCTGCTCGGGCTGGACCAGGGCCTCGCCGAGGGGCACCGGCCGGTGGCGTGGGCGATGCTGGTCATCAGCGCCGGGTACGCGGCCGGGCTCGCGCTGTGCCGGCTGCGCGGGCCGTGGGCGCCGCCGGGGTGGGCGATCTCGCTGGTCGACTCGCTGCTCACGCTCACCGCCTGCGCCCTGACCGGGGGCGCCGGCTCGCTGCTGGTCGCGGTGCTGCCGCTGATCGTGATCGCGGCCGGGCTGGGCGGCCGGCGGGGGTACCCGGTGGCGGCGGCGCTGGGCGCCGGGTACACGGTCGCCATCCTGGCGGGCCACCCGGCGGTGGCGCCCGGGTACCTGCAGGCGTCGGTGTCCGCCCGGCTGCTGCAGGGGTTGTGGTGGACCGGGTACCTGCTGGCCGTCGCGGTGCTGGTCGACGTGTTCGGCCGGCTGCTGGAGCGGCAGCTGGAGGCGGCCGCCCGGTCCCGCGCCGAGGCCACCGCCGAGCACGAAGCCCTGCTCGAGGAGCGCGACCTGCGCGCCCGGCTGCTCGAGTCCCAGCAGTCCCGGCAGGACGGGTTGCGGGTCATCCTGCACGAGTTCCGCACCCCGGTGTCCTCGATGACGGCGCTGACCCGCGACCTGGCCTCCGGGGCGCTCACCGGCCCCGCGCGGACCAGCGCGCTGTCGCTGATCTCCGCGCACGCCGAGCACCTGCGGGACATGCTGGACAACCTCGCCGACCTGGCCATCGCGGACGGCAGCGCGGTGGGCCGGCCCGGGGAACGGCCGGTGGTGCTGGCCGAGCTGGCCGTCGCCGTGCTCGACGCGGCCGGCATCCCCGCCGCCCGCCGCGCGCACACCGTCGACCCGCCCGGCGCCACCGTGCGCAGCGACCCGCAGCGGCTGCGCCGGGTGCTCACCAACCTCGCGGAGAACGCGGCCAGGCACACCGCCAGCGGGCTCGTCGAGCTGCACCTGGAGTGCCGGCCGGACCGCCTGGTCGCGCGGGTGCTGGACCGAGGTCCCGGCCTGCCCGCCGAGCAGCTCGGTGAGGTGTCCCGGCAGTACGTCAGCCGGGGCGAGCGACGCGGCACGGCCGGCCTGGGGCTGTGGATCGTGGCCCAGCTGGTGCACGGCCTCGGCGGCCGGCTCACCCTGGCCGAGCGCGACGGCGGCGGGCTGGTCGCGCTGCTCGAGGTGCCCCTGGACGGCGCTCCGCACCCGGAACCCGAACCGCCCGGTGAGCCGGGAGATCGCCACCACTAGGTTGCCGCTATGGACTACGAGGACGCGGTAGCGACGTACTTCGTCGCCCCGCCGGAGGGGACGGCGGTGCCGGAGGTCGTCGGCAGGGGCGGGCCCGCCCGCCAGCTGAGGGACGCCCTGGAGCCACTGGCGATGCACGCGGTCTGGGCGCACGAGGTGTACGACGCGATGGCCGAGCGGGGGCTGGACTTCCTGTCCGGCTACGTGCTCGGCCGGGGATCGGCGCTGGGCGACGTGCCGTCCCCGGTGGTGGCCGCGGTGTTCGCGGTGTTCCCGCCGTCGATGATCGACGAGCTGTGGACAGCCGGGCGCGCCCGGATGAGCCCGGCCGAGATGCTGGAGCTGCGGTCGGTGGGCACCGCGGCGAGCCTGCGGAAGATCCTCGGCGACGTCACCACCGACGACGAGGTCGCCGAGGTCGCCGGGGCGCTGGAGGACGCGGCCGGTGCCGCCGAGGGCGCCGGCCGGCCGTTGTTCAGCGCGTGGCGGGCCACCCCGGTCCCGGCCGACCCCTACGGCCGGCTGGCCAGGGCCGCGCAGCTGGTGCGCGAGCACCGGGGCGACGGCCACGTGGCGGTCTGCGTGGCGGCGGGGCTCGGGCCGTGCGAGATCAACATCGTGACCGAGCTGTGGCTGGGCTACGAGCTCGGCGAGTACAGCAACACGCGAGGCTGGCCCCGGGAGGACACCGAGGCCGCGATCGCCCGGCTGACGGTCACCGGCATGATCGCGAACTGGCAGCTGACGGTCGAGGGCCGCGACTTCCGGGACACCATCGAGCAGCGCACCGACCGCACCCAGCACACCGTGATCGAGGCGCTGGGCGACCGGCTCGAGCCGGTGCTGCGGCACACCTCGGCCTGGTCGCACCGCTGCGTCGCGGCCGGCACGTTCCCCGCCGACCCGCGCAAGCGCGCCGCCGGCTGAGCCTGTCGCGTGGATGGGCCGGCTCCCGCCAGCCGGCGCCCGGTGGGACAGCCCGGCGGGGTCGGCCGGTGGGGCTCAGCCCGCGGTCCGCCCCTCGGGGTCAGCCCCTCGCGGGTCGGCCCTCGGGGGTCAGGCCCGCCACCGGCCCGACCACGATGATCGCCGGCGGGCGGATGCCCTCGTCGGCCATCCGCCCGGCCACCGTGGCCAGCGTCGCGCGCACCGTGCGCTGACCGCGCAGCGTGCCGTCCTGCACCACCGCGACCGGGGTGTCCGCCGGCCGGCCGTGGGTGATCAGCGCCTCGGCGAACACCCCGATCCGCTGCACGCCCATCAGCAGCACCAGGGTGCCGCGCAGCCGCCCGAGTGACGGCCAGTCGACCAGGGACTCCGGGTCGTCCGGCGCCACGTGCCCGGACACCACGACGATCTCGTGCGCCATGCCGCGGTGGCTGACCGGCACCTCGGCGGCGGCCGGCGCGGCGAACGCGCTGGTCACCCCGGGGACCACGGTGACCGGGACGCCCGCCTCGGCGCAGGCCATCAGCTCCTCGAAGCCCCGGCCGAAGACGAACGGGTCGCCGCCCTTGAGCCGCACCACGAACTTGCCGGCCTTGGCCGCGTCGACCAGCGCGGCGTTGATCCGGTCCTGCCCCATCGCCCGGCCGTACGGGATCTTCGAGGCGTCGATCACCTCGACGTGGTTGGGCAGCTCCTCCAGCAGGCTCTGCGGGGCCAGCCGGTCGGCGACCACCACGTCCGCCTTGGACAGCAGCCGGCGCCCGCGCACCGTGATCAGCCCGGGATCGCCGGGTCCGCCGCCGACCAGCGCCACCCCCGGCGTCTTCGGGGCGTCCACGTCGTCGACCACACCGGAGCGCAGCGCCTCCACCAGCGCGGTGCGCACCGCCGCCGAGCGCAGCGGCTCGCCGCCGGAGAGCACGCCGACGGTCAGCCCTTCGTGCTCGCCGACGGCCGGGGTGACTGCGGTGCCGAGCTCGCCGGCGTCGGCACGCACGCAGAACACCCGGCCCCGGTCGGCCTCGGCCACCACCCGCGCGTTCACCGAGGAGTCGTCGGTGCAGGCCAGCGCGTACCAGGCGCCGTCCAGGTCGCCGTCGGCGTAGTCCCGCTCGAGCCACTCGACCTGGCCGGCCGAGGCGGCTCCCTCCACGACCGGGGTCACCCTCGGCGAGATCACCCGGACCCGGGCGCCCTGCCCGACCAGCCGGGGCAGCCGTCGCTGCACCACCGAGCCGCCGCCGATGACGACGACCAGGCGGTCCCGCAGGTCCAACCCCACCAGGTAGTGCAGGTCTGCCATGCCTCTCCCGGATGCGCTCGCGACCCGGCCGCCGGCGCTCAGCGCAGCCCTCGGCGGCGGGCCTCCCGGCGAAGCTGCATGATCCGCAGCCCGCCGGGGATGGCGACCAGCAGCACCCCGAGCGCGGCCGCGAACAGCAGCGCCACGCCCAGCGGCAGGCTGGCCTGGGCACCCAGGAACTTGATCTGCGCGCTGTCCCCGTTCTGCACGATGAAGATCAGCAGGAAGATCAGCACGATGGCCGAGAGAATCAGCCCGGCCCACAGCCCACTCACCCGGGTCCGCTTGAGGTGCTCGGTCTTCCTGCGCGTCTCCGGCGCGATCACGGTCCCGCCGTTGGAGCCGCCCCCGCCGTTCGCGCCGTTGCCACCGCCCCCGCCGTTCGCGCCGGGCGAGCCGTTGCCGGCGCCGTCCGGGTGGTGCGGCTCGGAGCCGGGCTTCACCGGACCGCCGTTGCCGTCCTCCGGGCCCCACTCCCCGGGGCGCTGGTCCTCCACCATGTCCGGGCTCCTGTCGTCACGCGTGGGCGTCCTCGGCCTGGACACCCTGTCCGAGAGCAGTATCGGCCCGCCCGGACCGGAACGGACCATCCGGGACTCGATCGGGCGTGTCTTGATCGACAGCTCGGGGCCGGTCAGCGGGCGTCCGGCGAGCCGACCGCCGCCTCCGGGCCCGGGGCGCGGGCCGGGGTGGGACCGGCGCACGCGGCGACGAACCGGGCGACCGAGCCCGGATAGCCCGCCGGGTGCACGTGCAGGTAGGAGGCGTGCAGCGAGCCGTGCGCGAACCCCTCCGGGTCGGCCGGGCCGGTGCGGTCCGTCCAGCGCCAGGCGGCGGGCGCACCGGCCGCCGGACGCACCTCGGTGCGGTGGAACTCGTGCCCGGTGACCCGCTCGCCGGCCCGGTACACCGCCGAGTCCGCGAGGGCCACCGCGTCCCGGTAGCCCAGCCGCAGCCGGCCGGTCATCGCGGAGGTGGCCGTCAGCACCCCGCACATCGGCCGGCCGTCCAGCTCCTCGGTCAGGTACAGCAGCCCGCCGCATTCCGCGCGCACCGGCGCCCCGGCCCGCACCAGCGCGGCCACCTCGGCCCGCAGCGCGGCGTTGCCGGCCAGCGCGGTGCCGTGCTCCTCGGGGAACCCGCCGGGCAGCACCAGGCCCGCCGTCCCGGCCGGTAGCCGCTCGTCGCGCAGCGGGTCGAGCAGCGCGACCTCCGCCCCCGCGGCGGACAGCAGCTCGGTGTGCTCGGCGTAGCCGAAGCTGAACGCCCGCCCCCCGGCCACCGCCACCACGGGCCGGCTGCCGGACGGCTCGCCCACCTCCTCGGAGGCGTTCCACGGGCGCACCCCGGTGCGGACCGGCCCGGCGACGGCGCGGACCGCGGCCAGGTCGACGTGCCGGATGACCAGCTCGGCCATCGCGGCCACCGCCTCGGTCGCGGCGACGCCCCGCTCGGCGGCGGTGACCAGCCCGAGGTGGCGGGACGGCACGGCCAGCGCGGACGCCCGGGGCAACGCCCCCAGCACCGGCAGCCCGACCTGCTCGCAGGCCTGCCGCAGCACCTCCTCGTGCCGGGGGCTGCCGACGTGGTTGAGCAGCACGCCGCTCACCCGGGTGCCCGGCTGGAAGGTGGCCAGCCCGTGCAGCACGGCGGCCAGGCTGTGCCCCTGGCCCCGGCAGTCCATCACCAGCAGCACCGGGGCGCCCAGCAGCCGGGCCACGTGCGCGGTGGAGCCGTCGGCCTCCCCCGCGGCGCCCGCCGGGCCGATCCGGCCGTCGAACAGTCCCATCACGCCCTCGACGACCGCGATGTCCGCCCCGGCCGACCCGTGCGCGAACAGCGGTCCGATGCGGTGCTCGCCGACCAGCACCGGGTCGAGGTTGCGGCCGGCGCGGCCGGTGGCCAGGGCGTGGTAGCCGGGGTCGATGTAGTCCGGGCCGACCTTGAACGGGGCGACCACGTGCCCGGCACGACGCAGCGCGCCCATCAGACCGGTCGCCACCGTCGTCTTCCCGGTGCCGGAGGCGGCCGCGGCGATCACGATGGCGCTGGTCATGCGCGCACGCTACCTCCGCCCGGCGGAGCGGAGCGAGCCGTCGGCGACGCGATGAGCACCACGTCGATCATCACCCGTTCGAGGGGGTCGATCGAACCCACGGTCACTACAAGGCCACGATCCAGCGACCTTCGCTCTTTTGAATGAACTCTTCCGGAGCATGTCATGTCAGAGTGAGCGGCAGCGATACGCCGATCGCCAGCTCCCCGCGTCACCGAGCTTCCGTGAGGAGTAGTCCCGTGCGGCTACGCGCCCTGGTCACCTCCCTGACCGCCGTCGCAGGTCTGCTGGCCGCCGGGGTCGTCCTGGACCCGCCGCCGGCCCAGGCCCAGGACTGCGCGCGGCCGCACGGACCCCTGGTCGCCTACGGCCACAGTTACCTGCTGTCCCCGGGGATCGGCGGCGCGACCGCCAGCTACGCGAGCCTGGCGGCGTCCTCGATGGACATCGAGGCGGTGATCCGGGCGGTCAACGGGGGCACCACGCAGGACACCGCGAAGCTGGTGCGCTCCGGGTCGACGAAGTGGCAGCCCGGCTCCGCCGACCTGGTGGTTGTCGACTCGGCGATCAACGACATCTACAAGCGGGTGCCGACGGCCCGGTGGACGGCGTCGCTGCGGTCGATCCTGTCCACCCTCTCCGAGGGCAAGGCCCCGGTGATCCTGCTGCTGCGGCCGCTGCCGGTGGCCGCGGCCGCCCACCCGGGGCACAACCCGACGGTGATCGCGGCGTACGCGGCCCAGCAGCGCACGGTCGTCTCGGAGTTCCCCGCCGTGCGGATCGTGGACGCGTCCAGCGGCTGGAACCCCCGGCTCGACCTCTCGGCCACCGACGGCATCCACCCGAACCCGGTCGGCGAGCTGCACCTGGCGAAGGCCGTGGAGGGCGTGGCCACCCGGGCGTACTGCTCGCCCTGACCCTGGGCGGCGCACGCCCCGAGGTCACCACTCGATGCCGCGCTGCCCCTTCTGACCGGCGTCCATCGGGTGCTTGACCTTCGTCGTCTCCAGCACTAGGTCGGCCGCCTCCACCAGCGCCGCCGGGGCGTCCCGGCCGGTGACCACCACGTGCTGGTGGCCGGGCCGGGTGCTCAGCACCTCGAGGACCTCGGTCACGTCGACCCAGCCCCACTTCAGCGGGTAGGTGAACTCGTCGAGGACGTAGAAGCCGTGCCGCCCGGTCTCGATCCGGCGGCGGATCTCCGCCCAGCCCTCAGCCGCGGCGGCCGCGTGGTCGGTCTCGCTGCCCTGCTTGCGCGCCCAGGACCAGCCGTCGCCCATCTTGTGCCACTCCACCTCGCCGCCCTCGCCGGTCTCGGCGTGCAGCCGGCCCAGCGCGCGGAACGCGGCCTCCTCGCCGACCTTCCACTTCGCCGACTTGACGAACTGGAAGACGCCGACCGACCAGCCCTGGTTCCACGCGCGCAGGGCCAGGCCGAACGCCGCGGTCGACTTCCCGCGCATCGGCCCGGTGTGCACCATCAGCAGCGGCCGGTTACGCCGCTGCCGGGTGGTCAGACCGTCCTTCGGCACCTCGGTGACCTGGCCCTGTGGCACTGTCCGCCTCCTCGTCATCGTGCCGCGGCGACGCTCCCGGCCGGCCCGGACCGCCGTTCTGGGCGCTCAGGCGGCGCGGGCGGCCCGCACCACGCCGGCCACCCGCTCCGCCGACAGCTCCTCCACGGTGACCGACGGCGCGCCGGCCGCGAGCGCCACCCGGGCGGCGAGGCCGAGGCGGACCGGCCCCGACTCACAGTCCACCACGACGGTGGCGACGCCGTCCGCGGCCAGCAGCGCGGCGGCACGCAGCGCGTCCCGCAGCGCGTCGCCGCCGGGGCGGGTGGGCACCGTGGCCCGCCCGTCGGTCAGCAGGACCAGCAGCGGCCGCCGCCTCGGGTCGCGCAGCCGCTCCGCCGCCAGTACCCGGCGCGCGCGCAGCAGCCCGTCGGCCAGCGGGGTCCGTCCGCCGGTCCGCAGCCGGCGCAGCCGGGCCACGGCGGTGGGCACCGAGGACGTCGGCGGCAGCAGCACCTCGGCGGACCCCGCCCGGAAGCTGATCAGGCCGACCTTGTCCCTGCGCTGGTAGGCGTCACGCAGCAGGGACACCACCGCACCGCTCACGGCGGCCATCCGGCGGCGGGCGGCCATCGAGCCGGAGGCGTCCACCACGAACAGCACCAGGTTGCCCTCGCGGCCCTCCCGTACGGCGTGCCGCAGGTCGTCCCGGCGCAGCAGCAACGCCGGACCCCGCCGACCCCGGCCGTGCTGGTGCGGCGCGGCGGCGGCCACGGTGGCCGGCAGGTGCAGGTCGGCGGCCCGGTGCGGGTTGTCGGCCGAGGAGCGGACCACCCGGCCCTGCTCGGTGCGCGCGCGGGACCGCCGGCCGGGCGCGCCCTCGCCGACCCCGGGCACGGTGAGCAGCCGCGCGCGGAACGGCGGGGTGGGCGCGGGCGCCGGCCGCGCGGTGCCGTCCCCGCCCGGGTCGCCCGCGTCCGCCGGCCGCGCTCCGGGGTCCGCCGGGCCGGCGTCGGGCCGGTGCCCGTTGGTGCCGGTGTCGGTGCTCGAGTCGGTGGTGTCCGGGGTGCCGACGCCGGGCGGCGGAGCCCCGCCGCCCGGTCCGTCCGGGGGCTCCGGGCCGTCGGGTCCGCCGTCCGGGGGTGGGCCGCCCGGGCCGCCGTCCGGGGGCGGACCGTCCGGCGGCGGACCGGCGTCCTCGCGGGCGCGGTCCAGCGCATCGTCGAGCGCCCGGTCGTCCAGCTCGGGCTCGTCGAACGGGTCGCGGCGCCTGCGGTGCGGCAGGGCCAGCCGCGCCGCCACCCGGACGTCCTGCTCGGTGACCTCGGCCGCGCCCCGCCAGGCCGCGTGCGCGCAGGCGGTCCGGGCGGTCACCAGGTCCGCCCGCATGCCGTCGACCTCGAAGGACGCGCACACCGACGCGATCCGGCGCAATTCGGACTCGGGCAGGGTGACCGAGGGCAGCCGCGCGCGGGCCGAGGCGATCCGGCTGGCCAGCTCCTCCTCGGCGGCCAGCCACGCGGCCGCGAACCCGGCCGGGTCGGCCTCGAACGCCAACCGGCGGCGCACCACCTCGACCCGCTGGTCCACGTCGCGGGCGGCGGCCACCTCGACGGTCAGCCCGAACCGGTCCAGCAACTGCGGCCGAAGCTCCCCCTCCTCCGGGTTCATCGTACCGACCAGGAGGAACGACGAGGCGTGGGACAGCGAGACGCCGTCCCGCTCCACGTGCGCGCGACCCATCGCGGCCGCGTCCAGCAGCAGGTCGACGAGGTGGTCGTGCAGCAGGTTGACCTCGTCGACGTAGAGCACACCCCGGTGGGCCGCCGCCAGCAGCCCCGGCTGGTAGGCGCGGACACCCTCGGACAGCGCCCGTTCCAGGTCCAGCGAGCCGATCAGCCGGTCCTCGGTGGCCCCCACCGGCAGCTCCACCAGCGGCGACGGCCGGTCGACCGACGCGGCGCCCGCCGGGTGCGGCCCGTCCGGGCAGCCGGGGTCGGGGGCCTGCGGCGCGCAGCCGAACCGGCAACCGGACACCGCCCGCAGCCCCGGCAGCAGCGCGGCCAGCCCACGCACCACGGTAGACTTCGCGGTGCCTTTCTCGCCGCGCACCAGCACCCCGCCGATGCCCGGGTGCACGGCGGTGAGCAGCAGTGCCAGCCGCATGTCGTCGTGACCGACCACGGCGGGGAACGGGAACAGCGGGCCGGTGGATGCTCGGGACGGGGTCGTCGCGCGGGACGAGGTCGTCGGATCGACCGTCACGGCACCAGCTCGGCCTTGACCCGGCGCATCGGCACGTGCTGGATGCCGTCCCAGTCGTAGGGCTCGCCGACCTGCCGGAAGCCGTAGCGCACGTAGAAGTCGATCCACTGGCTCTGCGCCTCGGCCAGGCAGACGCCGGTGCCCACCTCGGCCAGCACGGCCTCCATCAGGCGCAGGCCCAGCCGGTGCCCGCGCCAGTCGCGCGCGATGCACAGCCGCCCGATCCGGTACGAGCCGTCGGGTTCCTTGAGCAGCCGCACGCAGCCCAGCACCGGCTCGGGGTGGCCCGCGCCGCCCAGCCAGTAGTGCCGGGCACGAGGCTCCAGGTCCCGTCCGTCCAGCTCGGCGTAGGCGCAGTCCTGTTCGACGACGAACACATCGACCCGCAGCTTCAGCAGGGCGTAGAGCGTCGTGGGGTCCAGATCGGCGGCCCACGACCGGTGCACCGTCGCGGAGATGGTTTCGCTGCCCACGGGCTCTGCCTACCAGACCGACGGCCACCGGGGCGAGGACGGGGCGGCCGCAAGGGCGGATCTCACGCCGGGCGGGCCAGGTGGGGCGGACGGGGATGGGCTCCGGCGGGATGAGCCGTCAGCGAGGTGGGGCCCGGCCGGGTGGAACCCCGGACCCACCGGGGAGCCGCCCGGCCGGACGGGGTGGACCCCACCGGCGCTGGACCGACTGACCGTCCCCCACGGTGGTCAGGCAGGGCGCGCGACCGGTATGTCGTCACGGGTGGCCCCGGCGTTACCGGATCGCACCCGGATGGCACCGGATCGTGGCGGGCCCTCGCGGGCCGACGGTGCCCGATCCGGCTAACCTCGGGCAGTGCGCCACTTCGACCTCGTCATCGTCGGCTCCGGCTCGGGCAACTCGCTGCCCGACGAACGGTTCGCCGGCTGGGACGTCGCCATCGTCGAGCACGGGGTGTTCGGCGGTACCTGCCTGAACGTCGGCTGCATCCCGACCAAGATGTACGTCTACGCCGCCGACGTCGCCCGCGAGGTCGCCGACGCCGAGCGGTACGGCGTCGACGCCACGGTGGACAAGGTGCGGTGGGCCGACATCCGCGACCGGGTGTTCGGCCGGATCGACCCGATCTCCGAGGGCGGCAGGCGCTACCGGGCCGAGGGCTCGCCGAACGTCACCCTGTACTCCGGGCACGGGTCGTTCACCGGCCCCCGGCGGATGTCGGTGGCCCTGCCCGACGGGCGCACCGAGGAGTTCACCGCCGACCGGTTCGTGCTGGCCGCCGGCTCGCGCAGCAGCGTCCCACCGGTCATCGAGGCCAGCGGCGTGCCGTTCCACACCTCGGACACCGTGATGCGGATCGACGAGCTGCCCCGGCGGCTGATCGTGGTGGGCGGCGGCTACATCGGCGCGGAGTTCGCGCACGTCTTCTCGGCGTTCGGCTCGGAGGTGACGCTGGTGACCCGGGGTCCCGCGCTGCTGCGGCATCTGGACCAGACGATCTCCGAGCTGTTCACCGACCTGGCCCGGGAGCGCTGGGACGTGCACACCGGGGCCGCCTCGCTGAGCTGCGCGTACGCCGACGACGAGGTGCACCTGGAGCTGGAGGACGGCACCTCGGTCACCGGCGACCTGCTGCTGGTGGCCACCGGCCGGGTGCCCAACGGCGACCGGATGAACCTGGACGCCGCCGGGGTGGCTGTGGAGGAGGACGGCCGGGTGCGGGTGGACGCCTACCAGCGCACCACCGCGGAGGGCATCTACGCGCTCGGCGACGTGTCCTCGCCCTACCAGCTCAAACACGTCGCCAACCACGAGGCGAAGATCGTGTCGCACAACCTGCTGCACCCCGACTCCCCGCGCGCCGCCGACCACCGGTTCGTGCCGGCGGCGGTGTTCACCGCGCCCCAGGTGGCGACCGTGGGCCTCACCGAGGACGAGTGCCGCGAGCGGGGCGTCGACTACGTCTCGGTGGTGCAGGAGTACGGCTCGGTGGCCTACGGCTGGGCGATGGAGGACACCACCGGGTTCTGCAAGCTGCTCGCCGACCCGCGCACCGGCCAGCTGCTCGGCGCGCACATCATGGGCTCCCAGGCCTCCACGGTAATCCAGCCGCTGATCCAGGCGATGTCGTTCGGGCTGCCCGCGCGGGAGATGGCCGCCGGTCAGTACTGGATCCACCCCGCGCTGCCCGAGCTGGTGGAGAACGCGCTGCTGGCCCTGCCCCTCGCCTGACCGGGAGGGTGGTCAGGCGGGGGCGCCCGGGGGAACGAACGGCAGGCCGGCCGGCGTGCCGTCGGAGAGCAGCCCCCGGACCGCGTCGGTGTCCAGGTACCGCTCGACCAGGTCGCCGAGCAGGTCGAGCTGCCGGGCGCGGACGTCGGCGAAGCACACGTCCGGCGCCACCGCGAACCCCGGCGGGGCGACCCGGGTCAGCAGCGCGCGCCGGAACCCGTCGTTCTCCAGCAGCCCGTGCCAGTGGCTGCCCAGCACCGCTCCGGCGTCCGCCCCCTCGGCCAGCCCGCCGGGGCCGGTGACCAGCGGCGCCTCCCCCGAGGCCAGCACCCGCCCGTGGTGGATCTCGTACCCGGTGACCGGCTGGCCGAGCGCGGACCCGGTCGGCCGGGCCAGGTGCTTGACCGGGTCGAACTCGATCTCCACGTCGAGCAGCCCCAGCCCGTCCACGGCGCCCCGGCCCGACTCGACGTCGTCCACCAGCCGCCGCGCCAGCATCTGGTAGCCGCCGCAGATGCCCAGCACCGGCCGCCCGGCGGCGATGTGCGCGCGCAGCGCGTCGGCCAGCCCGGTGGAGCGCAGCCAGGCCAGGTCGGACACGGTCGACTTGGAGCCGGGCAGCACCACCAGGTCGGCGTCGGCCAGCCGGGAGGGCTCGGTCACGTACCGCACCGCGACCCCCGGCTCGCAGGCCAGCGCCTCGGCGTCGGTGGCGTTGGAGATCCGGGGCAGCCTCGGCACTGCCACCCGCAGCCACCGCGCCCCCACCGGCGGCGGCGGCCGGCCGAGCACGCCGTCGGCCACGGTGGACAGCGAGTCCTCGGCGTCCAACCACAGCCGGTCGTCGAAGGGGAGCACGCCGTAGGTCCGCCGGCCGGTCAGCGCCCGTAGCTGGTCGAGGCCGGGGGCCAGCAGCGCGGGGTCCCCCCGGAACTTGTTGATCACGTAACCGGCGACCAGGGCCTGGTCGGCGGCCGACAGCACGGCCAGCGTGCCGAACAGGTGCGCCAGCACGCCGCCCCGGTCGATGTCGCCGACCACCAGCACGGGCAGCCCGGCCGCCCTGGCCAGACCCATGTTGGCGATGTCGGTGGCCCGCAGGTTGATCTCGGCGGGCGACCCGGCGCCCTCGCAGATCACCGCGTCGTAGTCGGCGCGCAGCCCGTCCAGGGTGCCCAGCACCGTCTCCAGCAGCGCGGGCTTGCGCTCCCGGTAGGACATCGCGCTGACCGTGCCGTCCACCCGGCCGAGCACGACGACCTGCGAGGACCGGTCGCTGCCGGGTTTGAGCAGCACGGGGTTGAACCGGACCGTCGGCTCGACGCCGCACGCGGCGGCCTGCATCACCTGCGCGCGGCCGATCTCCCCGCCGTCCGGGGTGACCATCGAGTTGTTCGACATGTTCTGCGCCTTGAACGGCGCGACCGTCACCCCGGTGCGGGCCAGCCACCGGCACAGCCCGGCGACCAGGACGCTCTTGCCGGCGTCGGAGGTCGTCCCGGCGACGAGCAGCGCCCCGCTCACGGCAGGGTGAGGATCTCCGAGCCGCTCTCGGTGACCAGCACGGTGTGCTCGAACTGGGCGGTGCGCCTGCGGTCCTTGGTGACCACGGTCCAGCCGTCGTCCCAGATGTCGTAGTCGATCGTGCCCAGGTTGATCATCGGCTCGATGGTGAACGTCATCCCCGGCTCGAGCAGGGTGTCCACCTCGGGGGCGTCGTAGTGCAGCACCACCAGCCCGGAGTGGAACGCCCGCCCGATGCCGTGCCCGGTGAAGTCGCGCACCACGCCGTAGCCGAACCGCTTGGCGTAGGACTCGATCACCCGGCCGACCACGTTCAGCGGCCGCCCCGGGCGGACCGCCTTGATCGCCCGCAGCATGGCCTCGCGGGTGCGCTCGACCAGCAGCCGGTCCTCCTCGCCGACGTCGCCGGCCAGGAAGGTGGCGTTCGTGTCGCCGTGCACGCCGCCGATGAACCCGGTGACGTCGATGTTCACGATGTCGCCGTCCTGGATCACCGTGGTGTCCGGGATGCCGTGGCAGATGACCTCGTTGAGGCTGGTGCAGCAGCTCTTCGGGTAGCCACGGTAGCCCAGCGTGGACGGGTAGGCGCCGTGCTCGACCAGGAACTCGTGCACCACGCGGTCGACCTCGTCGGTGGTCACCCCCGGTTGCACCGCCTCGCCACCCGCGGCCAGCGCCCGCGCCGCGATCCGGCCGGCCACCCGCATGGCCTCGATGATCTCGGGGGTCTGCACCCACGGGTCGGTGTTCGGCGTCGGTGCGGGCTTGCCGACGTACTCCGGGCGCGGGATGTCGGCGGGCACCGGGCGCGTCGGGGAGACACGCCCCGGCTGGAGGGCTTCGCGGACGGGCATGGCTCCACTCTAGGACGTCGGGCGGCGGTCGCGGCGACACGGCCGGACGGTGCGTCGGCCTCAGGGCGTGCGGTGGCGGACGTGCAGCACGGCCAGGGTCACCGCGCGCCAGCCCACCAGGAACACCCCGAGGCTGACGGTGGCCACCGCGACGAAGGACACCGGCAGCCGGTGGGTGACCGCGGCCCGCAGCGCGAGCCCGACCGCGGCGGTGGCCAGCCACACCGTGGCCCCGGCCGGCATCCGAAGCGGTGCCCGCCACGCCCGGCCGGCCACCCAGCCGGCGAGGAGCCCGACCAGGAACGGCGCGGCCACCTCCAGCACCCCGACGACGGCCAGCCCCTCGGCGTGCGCGCGACGGCCCACCGCGGCGAACACCAGCACCGCGGTCACATCGAGCGCGGCGGCCACCGGGACGGCTCGGGCGACGGTACCGGTCTCGGCCACCCCACCAGCCTAAACCGCCCGCGCGACCGCCCTCGCGGGGTCCGCCGGGCGTGCTCGGGCAGGCGGGCCACCGCCACCAGCAACGCGACGGTGAGCACCACGTAGCCGTTCTGGTAGCCGGCCCGGACCAGCGCACCGGCCACCCCGCCGAGCCCGGCCGTGGCGTCGCCGAGCGACCGGAAGAACCAGTGGCAGCCGACCGCCGTGGCGACCCCGAACCCCAGCCACCCCCGAACCGAGCCGTGCCGCAACGCCCGCTCCAGCAGCAGCACCAGCAGCGGGACGAACCACACCCAGTGGTGCACCCAGCTGAACGGGGAGACCGCGGTGCTGGTCATGCCGCACACCGCGACCGCGCCCAGCCGCTGCCCGCGCGCGGCCAGCCGGGCGGCCAGCGCGAGCCCGGCCACCGCGACCAGCACGGCGCACCCCAGCCACAGCCCCCGGTCGCCGGGGCCGTCGCCCAGCTCGCGGGCGATCATCCCGCGCAGCGACTGGTTGCCGGGGTGCCCGGGAACCCCGACCCGGGAGGGGTCGGCGAACGCGCCGGACCAGAACGTCACCGAGTCCCGGGGCAGCACGAGAGCCCCGGCCAGCACGGTGGCCAGGAAGGTGCCGGTGGCCACGGCCGCCTCCCGGAACCGCCGGGTGAGAAGCAGGTAGGCCACGAAGAACAGCGGGGTGAGCTTGATCCCGGCCGCGATCCCGACCAGCACGCCCCGGCCCCGCGCGGACGGCGGGCCGAGCAGGTCGGCCAGCACGAGCAGCGCCAGCAGCAGGTTGACCTGGCCGAAGGTGACGGTCTCCCACACCGGCTCGCACCACAGCGCCAGGCCGGCCAGCCCCAGGACCAGCAGCGGCGACAGCCGGCCGGGGGTGCGCAGCCCGGCCAGGCTCACGGCGACCACGGCCAGCAGCAGCCCGATCCCGAGCAGCAGCCCGGCGACCAGCATCCCGGCCCCGTACAGCCCGGCGAGCGGGGCGAACAGCAGCGCGGCGAACGGGGCGTAGACGAACTCGAACACGCCTCGGACGGTGCCGACCAGCGGGGTGTCGTACAGCGAGGTGCCGGCCACCACCCGCTGGCCGGCGACCTGGTAGGCGTGCAGGTCGAACAGCTGCATCATGCCGTGCGGGTCGCGCGCCACCCACCAGGCGAAGATCGCCGCCGACACCGCGCCGGCGGCCAGCACGAGGCGGGTCACCGGCGGGGCGCCGAGCACGGGGCGCGGGCGCCCGGGGGTGCGGGTCTCGGTCATCGGGGTGCGGGAGGGAGCGGTCAGAACAGGACGGTGGCGAAGCTGGCGATCTGCTGGAACCCGACGTGGGCGTAGGCGGCGCGCGCCGGGGCGTTGTAGGCGTTGACGTACAGGCTGGCCACCCGGCCCATGGACACCAGCCGGTCGACGACGGCGGCCGTGCCGACCGCGCCGAGACCGCGGCCGCGCCGGTCCGGCCGCACCCAGACGCCCTGGATCTGGCCGACCCGCGACGACAGCGCGCCGATCTCCGCCTTGAACACCACCTCGCCGTCCTCGAACCGGGCGAACGCGCGGCCGCCGGCGATCTGCTCGGCCACCCGGGCGCGGTAGCCGACGCCGCCGTCGCCCAGCCGGGGGTCGACGCCGACCTCCTCGGTGAACATGGCCACCGCCGCCGGGAGGTAGCGGTCCAGCTCGTCGGGGCGCACCGGCCGCACCAGCGGGTCGGGCGGCACGGCGGGGGTGGTCGGCAGCATCATCAGCGGCTGGTCCTCGCGCACCTCGCGGGCCGGTGACCAGTGCGCGGAGAGCTCCTCCCACAGCGGCAGCACCAGCTCGGCGCGGCCGACCATCGACGAGCACGAGCGACCGGTGCGGCGCGCCCGGTCGGCGAACGCGCGCAGCGCCGCCCGCTCGCCGCGCAGCGGGACCAGGTTCGCGCCGGCGAAGCAGAGGCCCTCGAGCTTGCTCCCGACGCCCCACAGCTCGCCGCCGAGGCGCCACGAGTCGACTCCGGCCAGCTCGACCCGCGATGCGACCATGCACGCCGCCACCGGGTCGGCTTCCAGGGCGAGCTGCACGCCGGCCCGGTCCCGCTCGTCGAGCAGACGCGGGCCAGCCACTCTCAGCACCGTTCTAGATTGCCAGACCGCGAGCGAGGGTTCACCAGGGAGATACCTTCCGATCAGGTGACGGTGACTTCGGGAGCGCCCGAGGGGGTCCCGTCGTCGGTCATCTGCTCGGCCAGCCGCATCGCCTCGTCGATCAGCGTCTCGACGATCTGGTGCTCCGGCACGGTACGGATGACCTCGCCCTTGACGAAGATCTGGCCCTTGCCGTTGCCGGAGGCCACGCCCAGATCCGCCTCCCGGGCCTCCCCCGGGCCGTTCACGACGCAGCCCATGACCGCGACCCGCAGCGGGACCTCCATCCCGGTCAGCCCCGCGGTCACCTCGTCGGCGAGCTTGTACACGTCGACCTGGGCGCGCCCGCAGGACGGGCAGGACACGATCTCCAGCTGGCGGGGCCGCAGGTTCAGCGACTCCAGGATCTGGTTGCCGACCTTGACCTCCTCCACCGGCGGGGCCGACAGGGACACCCGGATCGTGTCGCCGATGCCCCGGGAGAGCAGCGCGCCGAACGCGGTGGCCGACTTGATCGTGCCCTGGAACGCCGGCCCGGCCTCGGTGACGCCCAGGTGCAGCGGGTAGTCGCACTGCTCGGCGAGCAGCTCGTAGGCCCGCACCATGACGACCGGGTCGTGGTGCTTGACCGAGATCTTCACGTCGTGGAAGTCGTGCTCGGCGAACAGGCCCGCCTCCCACAGCGCCGACTCGACCAGCGCCTCCGGGGTGGCCTTGCCGTACTTGGCCAGCAGCCGCTTGTCCAGCGAGCCGGCGTTGACCCCGATCCGGATGGGGGTGCCCCGGTCCTTGGCCGCCTGGGCGATCTCCTTGACCTGGTCGTCGAACTTGCGGATGTTGCCCGGGTTGACCCGCACTCCCGCGCAGCCGGCGTCGATCGCCGCGAACACGTACCGGGGCTGGAAGTGGATGTCGGCGATCACCGGGATCTTGGACTTCCTGGCGATCGCCGGCAGCGCCTCGGCGTCGTCCGCCGACGGGCAGGCGACGCGGACGATGTCGCAGCCGGCGGCGGTGAGCTCGGCGATCTGCTGCAGCGTGGCGTTCACGTCGGAGGTCAGGGTGGTGGTCATCGACTGCACCGAGACCGGGAACTCGCTACCGACGCCGACCGGCCCGACGTGCAACTGCCGGGTGGTGCGCCGGGGCGCGAGGGTGGGTGGCGGGCTTGCGGGCATACCGAGGCTGACGCTGGTGGTGCTCACGACCCCCAGTATCACCCAACCCCGGCCCCGTTGCCCGCCCTCGTGTTCCGGCTAACGCCGAGCGGTCAGTGCACCAGGCGGATGGTCAGCGGGTACCGGTAGTGCTCGCCGTTGCTCACCTTCACGGTGGCCACGATGGTCAGCACCAGCCAGAACACGAACAGCAGCCCGAGCAGCACGAATCCGATCAGGATGAAGGCGAGGATCCACCCGACGATCGAGTACAGCAGCACGCTGATGTTGAAGTTCAGCGCCTCGACCGCCTGTGAGCGGATGAACGGCGACCGGTCGCCCTTGACCAGCAGCACGATCAGCGGCCCCAGTGCGCCGAGGAAACCGATCCAGATGCCGAGCACCGAGGACAGGTGGGCGGCCATCGCCCAGTTCCGCTCCTCGTCGGTGAGGCCGACGGCGGAGTAGCCGCTGTTCCCGCCGAGGCCCGCGGGGTAGCCGGTGTTCCCGGTCGGACCGCCCGGGTAGCCGGTGTTCCCGGTCGGACCGCCCGGGTGGCCGGGAGCGCCGGCCGGCTCGCCCGAGCCACCCACCGGGTGGGTGGGGCCGGCGGCGCCGTACGACGGGGCGGAGGGCCAGGACTGGCCGGGCTCCTGGGAGGGCCGATCCGGTGTGCTCATGACTCTCAGGATAGACAGCACCGGGGGTTTCGACCCGGTTTTTTCTCCCGGCGGCTACTCGGGCAGCCGGATCGGGTTGACGATGTCGGCGGCGATGGTGAGCAGGCTGATCGCGCCGATGACCAGGATGAACGCATAGGTCAGCGGCAGTAGCTTGGTGTAGTCGACCGGGGGCATCTTGGCCTTGCCCTGGCGGCGCCGGACGCCGTCGCGCACCCGTTCGTAGAGGTTCACCGCGATGTGCCCGCCGTCCAGCGGCAGCAGCGGCAGCAGGTTGAACACCCCGACGAAGAAGTTCAGCGCGACCAGCAGGACCAGGAAGAACGCCCACTGCGCCTGCTCGGCCGCGTCGCCGCCGATGATGCTGGCCCCGACCACGCTGACCGGGCGGTTCAGGTCCGGCGGGGCACCGGTGAGCGCCTTGAAGACCGCGGGCACCTTCTCCGGGAACATCATCAGGCCCTGCCAGGTGCCGGCGAACATCTGGCCGGTGAAGACGAACGTGGCCGGGACCGCCTGGACGGGGTTGTAGTGGGCCGTCAGCTGCTGGCCGAGGCCGATCGCGCCGACGTCGACCAGCTTGTTGGGCTGGCCGGGCTTCGCGGCGAGGTCGGCGGCGCGCTGCACGGTCGTCACGTCGACCTGCACGGTCATCCGCTGCCCGTCGCGCTCCAGCACGAACGGGGTGGCTCCGCGCTGGTCGCGGATCACCCGCACGGCGTCGGTCCAGGTCGGGGTGGTGACGCCGCCGACGGAGAGGATCGTGTCCCCGGGCTTGATGCCGGCGCGCCGGGCCGGCGGGATGTCGGACGGCGAGCAGGGCGACGCCGCCAGGGTCACCGGGTTCTGGGTGGCCGGAACGCATGCGGTCTCGCCGGCCACGGC
>DASXJJ010000170.1:0-36052 GCA_036497465.1 Pseudonocardia sp.
CGCGGTGCACGCCGCCCGCCGCGCGGAGGCCGACGCGTTCTACGCCGCGCTGACCCCGCCGGGGACCACCCCCGACGAGGCCCGGGTGCTGCGCCAGGCCCTGGCCGGGATGCTGTGGGGCAAGCAGTTCTTCCACTACGACGTGGCCCGCTGGCTGGACGGCGACCCCGCGCTGCCACCCCCGCCGGAGGCGCGCCACCGGGGCCGCAACGCCGGCTGGCGGCACCTCAACAACCGTGACGTGATCTCCATGCCGGACGCCTGGGAGTACCCCTGGTACGCGGCGTGGGACCTGGCGTTCCACTGCGTGCCGCTGGCGCACGTGGACCCCCGGTTCGCCAAGGACCAGCTGCTGTTGCTGCTGCGCGAGTGGTACACCCACCCCGCCGGGCAGCTCCCCGCCTACGAGTGGTCGTTCGGTGACGTCAACCCGCCGGTGCACGCGTGGGCGGCGCTGCGGGTGTTCGCCATCGACGGCGGCGGCGACCTGGAGTTCCTGTCCCGCGTCTTCCACAAGCTGACGATCAACTTCACCTGGTGGGTCAACCGCAAGGACGCCGGCGGGGACAACGTGTTCGAGGGCGGCTTCCTCGGCCTGGACAACATCGGGCCGCTCGACCGGTCCGCCGCGCTGCCGCTGGCCGGCGTGCTGGAGCAGAGCGACGGTACGGCCTGGATGGCCATGTACTGCCTCAACCTGCTGGAGATGGCGCTGGTGCTCGCCGAGCACGACGCGGCCTACCAGGACATCGCGACGAAGTTCCTCGAGCACTTCGCGCTGATCGCGACCGCCGCGCAGCAGAAGGGGCTGTGGGACGAGGGGGACGGCTTCTACTACGACGTGCTGTCCGCCGCCGACGGCCGACACATCCCGATGCGGGTGCGCTCGGTGGTGGGCCTGCTGCCGCTGTGCGCCACGGCCACCCTGGGCACCGCGACGCTGAAGCGGCTGCCCCGGTTCAGCGAGCGGTTCAGCTGGTTCGTCGAGCACGTACCGGCCGCGCGGCGGGTGGTCGGCGAGACGCGGCCGAGGGACGGGGCCGAGGGGCGGCTGCTGTCCATGGTGGATCCCGAGCAGCTGCGCCGGATGCTGGCCCCGATGCTGGACGAGCGGGAGTTCCTGAGCCCGCACGGCCTGCGCTCGATGTCGCGGCGGCACCGCGACGAGCCCTTCGTCCTGGACCTGCCCGAGCTGCACGCCGCCGTGGACTATGAGCCCGGCGAGTCGACGACGCCGCTGTTCGGCGGCAACTCCAACTGGCGCGGGCCGATCTGGTTCCCGGTCAACTACCTGCTGGTCGACGCGCTGCGCCGGTTCGACCGGTTCTTCGGCGACGACTTCCGGGTGGAGCTGCCCACCGGCTCGGGACGGACCTGCACGCTGCACGAGGTCGCCGACGACCTCACCGCCCGGCTGATCTCCACGTTCACCGACGACGCCCAGGGCCGCCGCCCGATGTTCGGCGACGTCGAGCTGTACCAGCGCGATCCCCGCTGGCACGACCAGCTGTGGTTCCACGAGTACTTCCACGGCGACACCGGTGCCGGGCTGGGTGCCTCGCATCAGACCGGCTGGACCGGGCTGGTGGCCGACCTGTTGCTGCACCGGGGCCACCCCCGGCTGTGACGGCCGGCGTGACCGTGGTCTCGGCGGCCTTGATTCCCCCGCTTTGCGCATTGCAAGCTTTGTCTTATGCAAGACAGTGACGACCAAGACAGCGACGACACGCGCGCGGTCGCCGCGCTGACCCGGGTGCTGGTCGGCCTGGCCTGGGAGAGCGCCCACTCCGCGCCGGCCGGGGTGAGCTTCGCCCAGTTCCGGCTGCTGCTGATCCTCACCGAGCTGGGCCGGCAGCCGAGCTCGCGGGTGGCCGCCGCGCTGGCCGTCAACGCCTCCTCGGTGACCCGGCTGGCGGACCGGCTGGAGCGCCTCGGGCACCTGGCCCGCGGTGGCGACCGGGACAACCGCAGCGTGGTCACCCTGGAGGCCACGGCCACCGGCCGGGAGGTGGTCGAGCAGGTGCTGCGACGCCGCGGCGCGGAGCTCGACCGGGTGCTCGAGCGGATGGCGCCTCGGCAGCGCGCGCACCTGGTCGACGGCGCCCGCGCGTTCACCGCCGCCGCGGTCACCCTGCCCGAGCTGCACTCCTCCGGGCACGGGCCGCTGTGAGCCGGGCCCCTGGCAACCCGCCCGCCGCCGGCCGCGCCGAGCACCTCGGCGACTTCGAGCTGCGGCCGGACGTGCTGTGGATCTGCGCCCTGGCCATCCCGATCGGCGCGGTGGCCTCGGTCGTGGCGTGGGCGCTGCTGACCCTGATCGGGCTGTTCACCAACCTGTTCTTCCACGGCCGGCTGGCCACCGCGCTGGTCGCCCCGGACAGCCCGCACTGGTGGGTGATGCTGGGCGCGCCGGTGCTGGGCGGGCTGATCGTGGGGCTGATGGCCCGCTTCGGCTCGGAGAAGATCCGCGGCCACGGGATGCCCGAGGCGATCGAGGCGATCCTGGTCGGCGGGAGCAAGGTGCAGCCGAAGGTCGCGGTGCTCAAGCCGGTGTCCGCCGCGATCTCCATCGGGTCCGGCGGCCCGTTCGGCGCCGAGGGGCCGATCATCATGACCGGCGGGGCGGTCGGCTCGGTGATCGCGCAGATGCTGCGGCTGACCGCCGACCAGCGCAAGACGCTGCTGGTGGCCGGGGCGGCGGCCGGGATGTCCGCGACGTTCAACGCGCCGCTGGCCTCGATCGTGCTGGCCGTCGAGCTGCTGCTGTTCGAGTGGCGGCCGCGCAGCCTGCTGCCGGTGGCGCTGTCCGTGGTGACCGCGACGATCTGCCGCTGGCCGATGCTGGGCCACGAGCCGATCTTCGGGCTGCCGGCAGCGGTACTGCACCCGCAGCCGGTGGTGTTCGGCTGCGCCGCGGTGATCGGCGTGCTCGGCGGCCTGCTGGCGCTGGTGGCGACCGGCATGGTGTACCTGTCCGAGGACCTGTTCGCCCGGCTGCCCGTGCACTGGATGTGGTGGCCGGCGCTGGGCGGGCTGGTCATCGGGCTGGGCGGGCTGGTCGAGCCGCGCGCGCTGGGCGTGGGCTACGACGTCATCGACCAGCTGCTGCACGGCACCGGGACGCTGTCGCTGATCCTCGGGATCCTGGTCGTCAAGACGCTGATCTGGTCGATCTCGCTGGGCTCGGGCACCTCCGGCGGGGTGCTCGCGCCGACCTTCATGATCGGGGCCGCGCTGGGCGCGCTGGTCGGCATGCTGTTCCCGCCGGTGACCCCCGGCTTCTGGGCGCTGCTCGGGCTGGCCGCGGTGCTCGGCGGGGTGATGCGCTCGCCGCTGACCGGCGTGGTGTTCTCCCTGGAGCTGACCCACCTGTGGGACGCGCTGCTCCCGGTGACCACCGCTGCCGTGGTCGCCTACCTGGTGTCCGCGCTGCTGCTCAAGCGCTCGGTGCTCACCGAGAAGGTGGCCCGGCGCGGGTTCCACCTCAGCCGGGAGTACTCGGTCGACCCGCTGGAGGTGCTGTTCGTCCGCGAGGTGATGACGCCCGACCCGGTCACCCTGCGCGCGGACCTGCCGGTGGCCGAGGCGCTGGACCGGTTCACCTCCGAGCACCACGTCCGCACGGTGGACCGGCAGCACCGGCAGCGGCTCTACCCCGTGCTGCGCGACGACCGGCTGGTGGGCCTGGTCAGCCGGCGCGACATGCTGGAGCTCGCCGGCCGTGGGGTGCCGCCGTCGGCCGGGACGCTCGCCGAGGTGATGACCGAGGAGCCGGTGGTGGCGTACGGCGACCACACGCTGCGCGAGGTGGCCAACCTGTTCGCCGAGCACGGCGTGGCCCGCGCCCCGGTCGTCGACCGCGACGACCCCGGCCGGCTGCTCGGGCTGATCACCGTGACCCAGCTCCTGCGGGGCAGGCTGCACGACCTCCGGGAGGAACGGGTGCCCGAGCGGGTGATCAAGATCGGGGTGCTCGGCTGAGACCGCCGGCCCGTCGACCCTCAGTCGCCGGGCATCGACTCTCAGTCGCGTGCGGGCCACCCGGGCACCCCGCGTTAGGCTGCCGGTCGCCAGGAGGACGCGGACGTTCCGGGGAGGATCTCGAGTGGAGACGACCACCCGGCCCGGCGCGCGCCCCCGCCGCCCGGCCGCGCGGCTCCGGTTGTCCGGCCTCGCGGCCTCGGCGGTGCTCGCCGGGGCGCTGTGCTCGGCCTGCGGCGGCGCCGAGCCCCCGGCCGTGCCGCCGACCCCGGTGGCCGCCGCGCGCAGCATCACCGTCGGCGCCAACCCCTCGGACGTGGTGCTGACCGCCGACGGCCACTGGGCCTTCGTCACCAACTACGGCTCGAACTCCGTCTCGGTCATCGACACCGCGGCGGGCACGGTGGCCGCCACGATCCCGGTCGGCGAGGAGCCCGCGCACATCGCCATCGCACCGGACGGCAAGCACGTCTACGTGCCGAACGAGGGCTCCAGCTCCGTCTCGGTGATCGACACGGCCACCCGGGCGGTCACCGCGACGATCGGGGTCAACCGGATCCCGCGCGGGGTGGCGTTCGGCCGCGACGGCCGCCGCGCCTACGTCACCAACTACACGGCGAACACCACGTCGGTGATCGACACCTCGACGAACCGGGTCACCCGCACCATCCGGGTGTCCCAGCAGCCGGGCGCGGTGGCCACGACCCCGGACGGCCGCCGCGCCTACGTGGTACAGAACTCCGACCCCGGCAAGGTCAGCGTGATCGACACCGAGCGGAACTCGGTGACCGCGACGATCCCGGTGCACGACGGCCCGGTCGGGGTGGCGGTCGCGCCGGACGGCGAGCACGCCTACCTGGTCACCGCGACCGGAGCGGTGCTGGTGCTGGACACCGACGGGGACAAGGTGGTGGACACCATCCCGGTCGGTGGCTTCCCGGTGCGGGTGGCGGTCTCCCCGGACGGCAAGCGGGTGTACAGCGTGAGTGCGACCGGCGCGGTCTCGGTGGTCGACCCCGAGGCGAAGACGGTGACCGGCACCCTTCCGGTGGGCAACTGGGCGGAGGGCATCGCGCTCACCCCGGACGGCCGGCACGCCTACGTCACGGACTTCGCCTCCAACACCGTCGAGGTGGTCGACACCTCGGCGCTGCAGCCCGCGCCGCCGCCCCAGCCCGTCGCGCAGGACTCCGCCTCCGACCCGGGCGCCGGCGCGGGGCCCACCGACGACACGGACGACCCGGACGAGGACTCCGCCTCCGGCGCGGACCAGACCCAGCCGAAGGCCGGCCACCACCGGCACCCGAGGGCCGAGGCCGAGCCGCACCGCTGATCCGGCCACGCACCGGCGGGCCGGGCTCAGACCGCCAACCCGACCGGCCGGTCGGCCACGATCTGGTCCAGGTACTCCGACATGCCGTACAGCGCGCGGCCGTCGCCCAGGGTCCACCGCGTCAGGCCCTCGACGATGCGGGTCACCTGCCCGTCCCTGCGGTGGCGCAGCGGCACCGCCGACCGCACCTCGCCGTGCACCGTCCAGCGGCCGGTGGGGCCGGCCAGCTCGGCGGTGATGGCGGACTGCTCGTCCCTGCCGTCCCGCTCGGTGCGGATCGCCAGCTCGGTCACCTCGTGCATCTCCCCGCCATCCCAGACGAACCCACCGAGGATCGTCGGCCCGTCCGGCCGGCCGAAGTGGGCGCCCATGAAGCCGACGCCGTCGCCGCAGCCGTGCAGCCAGCGGTAGAACCACGGCGTCTGCCAGTACCTCGGCCCCCACGAGTGGTCCCGCAGCCCGTAGCCGCGCACCGGGAGGTCGAGCTCGCCGACCCGCACGGTGCCCTCCACGGCGATGAGCTGCTCGTAGTGGTTCGGGGCGAACGACTCGCCCTCGGCGTCGAAGCTGTGGTCGAACGCCGGGCCGAGCCCGCGCACGGCGAGCCGGACCGACGCCGGCGCGCTGGGGCTGCCCTCGAACGCCCGCTTCGGGTCGTCCATCGCAGCCGGGTCGGCCAGCACCGACACCGGCCCGTCGAACGCCACGTCGAGGTGCCGCAGCGGCTCCCGCACGGTGATTCGCAGCCCGGCCGCGTCGAAGGCGTCGTTCGTGGTGACCTCGGGGCGGGCGTAGCTGAAGCCCAGCCGCCCGTCCGGCAGGTAGAGGCACACCGTCCGCTCGCCCCGGCCCTCGTTCGGCCGGTTGGCCAGCCGGACGAACCCGCCAAGCCCCGACCCGGGGTCGTGCAGGTGCAGGTACATCGACTCGTTGAAGTTCGGCTCGGCGCCGATCGGGTGGGGGTAGTCGTCCTCCGGGCGCACGCCCGCTCCTCTCCGGTGACCGGTGACGCTGACCGGCCGGGCCTACAGCAGCAGCTCGGCCAGTGCGCGCAGCGCCGGACGGTCGTCGCCCCGGGTGCCCTGCATGAGCAGCGTGGTCACCACCGTCGACTCCCACGCCGGCAGCTCGTCGCGGATCTTGGCGATCGGGCCGACCAGCGCGACGTCCTCGACCAGGGAGGTCGACACGGCGGCGATCGCGTCGTCCTTGCGGCCGGCCAGGAAGTGGTCCTGGATCTTCGAGCAGGCGTCCTCATAGCCCAGCCGGGCGAACACGTCGAGGTGGAAGTTGGTCTTCTTCGCGCCCATCCCGCCGATGTACAGCGCGAGCGAGGGGCGGATCTGGTCGGCGGCCCGCTCGACGTCGTCGTCCAGCAGCACCGGCAGCGAGGCGGCCACCTCGAAGTCGTCCAGCGTGTGCCGCGCGCCGGGCCGGGCGAATCCCTCGGCCAGCGCCTCCCGGTAGAAGGCGTCGCTCTTCGGGGAGAAGAACAGCGGCAGCCAGCCGTCCGCGATCTCGGCGGCGAGCGCGACGTTCTTCGGCCCCTCGGCGCCCAGGTAGATCGGGACCGACGGGCGCAGCGGGTGCAGGGTGGAGCGCAACGACTTGCCCAGACCGGTGCCCTCCCGGGCGGGCAGCTGGAAGAACTCGCCGTCGTAGGCGACCGGCTGCTCGCGGGCCATCGTCAGCCGCATGATGTCGAGGTACTCGCGGGTGCGGGCCAGTGGCTTCGGGTAGGGCTGGCCGTACCAGCCCTCGACCACCTGCGGCCCGGAGGCACCGATGCCGATCACGACCCGGCCACCGGACAGGTGGTCCAGCGTCATCGCGGCCATCGCGGTGGCGGTCGGCGTGCGCGCCGACATCTGCACCAGGTCGGTGCCCAGGGTGATGCGCTCGGTCTGGGAGCCCCACCAGGCCAGCGGGGTGAGGCAGTCCGAGCCGTAGGCCTCGGCCGTCCACACCGAGTGCAGGCCCAGCCGGTCGGCCTCCAGGAAGTTCTCCCTGGCGTGCGGCGGCGGGCCGGCCTGCCAGTAACCGAAGTGGTATCCGAGCTGCATCGCGTTCCGCTCCCGTCCGCCAATACTCAACTTGTTGAATAGTCCTATCAATGCCTAGTCTGGCGCACAACACCGGCAGAAGGGACCACCCCGTGGGGTTGCGCCACGCGGTGCTCGCGGCGCTGCTGGACCGCGAGCTCAGCGGCTACCAGCTCACCAAGCTGTTCGACGTCGGCGTGGCCGACTTCTGGTACGCCGTGCCCCAGCAGCTCTACACCGAGCTGACCAGGTCCGAGCGCGACGGGCTGATCAGCGGCCGGGAGGTCATCCAGCACGGCCGGCCGAACAAGCGGATGTACCGGATCACCGACCCCGGGCTGGACGAGCTGGCCGCCTTCGCCGAGCGGCCCAGCAAGCCGCAGTTCCTCCGCGACGACCTGCTGGTGAAGGTCTACGCCGCCGAGGCCGCCGACTCGGCCGCCGTGCTCGCCCAGCTCGCCGAGCGCGTCGAGCAGGCCCGGGCCAAGATCGCGCTGCTGGACCAGGTGCTCGCGCGGATCCGCGGCGACCAGGACGAGCAGCGGTTCCTGGCCACCGCACCCCGCGTCGGCCCCTACCTCACCTGCCACCGGGGGCGGCTGTTCGAGCAGGAGCACCTCACCTGGTGCGAGTGGGCCGCCGACGTGTTGCGCGGGCGCGCGGACAGCCACGCCGGCGGCTGAGCCCGTCAAGCCTGGCCGGCGGCCTCCGGCCCGCATCAGCCGGCCGCGCAGCAGGTGGTCGCGCAGCAGGTGGTCGCGCAGCAGGTGGTCGACCAGGAGCGTGCGGCTCATGCGCCCGCCCCCGCGTCGGGTTCCCGGTCCGCCGAGGGGCGGGCGGAGAGCCGGGCCGAGTAGATCGAGTAGCCGTCGATCCACCGGCTCACCCCGGTGGCCAGCAGCGTCGCCACCGCCATCGGCACCATCAGCCCGAAGCCGCTGTGCGTCAGCTCCAGCACCAGCGCCAGGCCGGCCAGCGGCGCCTGCATCCCGGCGCCGATCATCGCCGAGGCACCGATCATCGCGTACGCCCCGACCGGCGCCCCCGGCCACAGCAGCGACCACGCGGCGCCCAGGCACGCGCCGAACGCGGCGCCGGTGGCCAGCGTCGGGGTGAACAGCCCACCGGACGCGCCGCTGCCCAGGCACAGGCAGGTCACCAGGGGCTTCAGCACGACCAGCGCGCCGAACAGCAGCATCCCGCCGGAGCCGAGGAAGGCCTGCTCGGCGAGGTCCTTGCCGTTGCCGTAGAGCTGCGGGAACCTCAGGCCGAACGCGCCGAGCACGGCGAACGCGAGCAGCGGGGTGACCAGCGCCCAGTACCGGCCGGGCGGGTGGCAGGACACCCAGCCGATGAGCCTGACCGCCCCGGCGGCCAGCACCCCGATCAGCGGCCCGGCCAGCAACGCCCAGCCCAGCTCGGCCGGGTGGAAGGCGTAGGCCGGAATCGTCCGGTAGGTCGGCTCGTCCGGCAGCGCCACCCAGGCGACCAGCGTGGCCACCGACGAGCAGGCCAGCGCCGGCAGCATCACCGGCAGCCGCACCGCGCCCAGCAGCACCTCGGCGGTGAACAGCGCCCCACCGAGCGGCACGTTGTACACGCAGGCCAGCCCGGCCCCGGCGCCACAGGCGACCAGCAGCCGGCACTGCGGGGTCGTCAGGCCCACCCGGCGGCCCAGGACACTGCCGCACACCCCGCCCATCAGCTTCGGCGCCGCCTCCCTGCCCAGCGAGGCGCCCAGCCCGACCACGATCTCGGACAGCACCGAGGTCCCGGCGCTGCGCCGCACGTCGAGCCGGGCGTCGCCGATCCAGATCGAGTCGTCCACGTCCGTGCGGCCGGGCACGTACCGCCGCAGCAGGAACCAGCCGAGCCCGCCGACCACCCCGGCCACCAGCAGCGGCACCACCCGACCGGCGGGGGAGGCGGCGGTCACCGCGGCCTGGAAGTTGACCCGCCCCGCGCCCGGACCGTAGGCCAGGTCGGACACCGCGAACAGCAGCAGCATCAACGCGGCCCCGGCCAACCCGGTACCGACGGCGGTGAGCACCAGCACCAGCCAGAACCGCACGGTCAGCGGGGTGTCCTCGTCGCCGGTGACGTTGGGCTGCTCGATCGCACCCCGGCCGGACCCGATCCGGCGGCGCAGCAGCGGCTCGGGCCTGCGCCGCCGCTCGCTCAACCGCCGGTCCATCAGCGACGCGCTCCCATGCGGGGCAGTGTCGCGCACCCCGGCGACCGCCGCGGGATGGTGCGCCGCGCGCCGCGCGCCGGGTTGAGCGGCTCAACCCCGCCGCGGCGGGTGCGCGGCGGCCCGGCACCGCGGCCGACGCGGGTCAGGCCGCCACGTCCGGTCGGGCGTCGCGGCCGCCGAACACCCAGCCGCGCAGCAGTAGGAACCGCCCGGCGGTGCCCACCGCGGACGCCGCCACCAGCACCACGACCTCCAGCAGTCGGCCGGGGTTCGGCACCAGCGCGTCGAGCAGCAGCAGCGCGCCCGAGGTGAACGCGTAGTAGAGCCCGAACACGATCAGCCCCTGCGCGTGCACCCGGCCGGCCGAGGCCCGCGCGCCGAGGAAGGTGAGCCGGCGGTTGGCCTCGGTGTTGAGCAGCGTGGTGACGGTGAGCGCGACCAGGTTCGCGGCCAGCGGCGGCAGCATCCCGCGCAGCAGCGCGTACAGCCCGACCGTGGCCGCCGTGGAGACCAGCCCGATCAGCCCGAAGCACAGCAGCTGCCAGGCGGTACCCGGGGCGGACGCGCCCTCCCCGCGCGGCCGGGCCAGCACGGCGTCCGGGTGGGTCGGGGCCAGGTCGGGCCGGCGGGGCAGCCCGCTGACCGCCGCGCTGCCGTCCGCCTTGGCCCGCGCGACCCTGGCGAGCCCGCGCAGGTCCTCCCACGCGGTGCCGGCCACGGCGACCCGGGTGTCCACGTCCTCCATCCAGTCCACCGGCACCTCGTGGATGCGCAGCCCGTTGTGCTCGGCCAGCAGCAGCAGCTCGGTGTCGAAGAACCACGCGTCGTCGCGCACCTCGGGCAGCAGCGCGCGCAGCACGTCGGTGCGGGCCGCCTTGAACCCGCACTGGGCGTCGGAGAACCGCGCGCCGTGGGTGACGTGGATGATCGCGTTGTAGCAGCGCGAGATGACCTCCCGCCGGATGCCCCGGACGATCCGCGCACCCGGTGCCAGCCGGGAGCCGATGGCGATGTCCGAGTGCCCGTTGAGCAGCGGGGCGACCAGCGGCACCAGGGCGTCCAGCCCGGTGGACAGGTCGACGTCCATGTAGGCCACCACGTCGGCCTCGCTGCGTCCCCACGCCGCGCGCAGCGCCAGCCCCCGGCCCTTGCGGTCCAGGTTCAGCACGCAGACGCCCGGGTGGCGGAGGGCCAGCCGCTGCGCCACCTCGGCGGTGGAGTCGGTGCTGGCGTTGTTCACCACGGTGATCCGCCACGGCACCGGGAAGTGCTCGACCAGGTACCCGTGCAGCGTCCGCACGCACCCGGGCAGCGCCCGCTCCTCGTTGTGGACCGGGATCACGATCTCCACGGTCGCGGTCCGGCGCGTCCCGTCGCGACCCGTTCCGACGCTCGGCGACCCGTTCCGTCCCGGAGCCTCTGTCACCACGCTCACGCCGTTCACCCACCCCTTGCTCGCACCCTCGGGCTCGCTGCGAGCCCCGTGCCTCAGGTATGACGGGGTCTGCTGTGGGGGTCCCTGACCGAGGCTGTACGTCGGCTGAGAACATGATCGGAAGAGTTCGCGGCAATCCCCTCCCGGTCGACCGGGAGGGCCGCTCAGCGCGCTCACAGCCGTTGTCCAGGTGCGGTCCGGCGCGCCGGTGCACCCTGGCGGAGAGTCGCACGCGGGAGAGTCACACGTGAGCCAGCAACGGATCCTGGTGGTGGACGACGAGGAGAACGTCGCCCACCTGGTCGCCTCGGTGCTGCGCTTCGACGGGTTCGAGGTGCACGTCGCGGACAACGGGCGGCGGGCGCTGATCGGGGTCGCCGAGCACCAGCCCGACCTGGTGGTCCTGGACGTGATGCTCGGCGGCTCGGCCGCCGACGACCCGGACGGCTTCGAGGTGCTGCGTCGGCTGCGGGCCGGCGGGTCGAACGTGCCGGTGGTCTTCCTGACCGCGCGGGACGCCGACGCGGACCGGGTGGCCGGGCTGCGCGCCGGCGCCGACGACTACGTGGTGAAGCCGTTCAGCCTGGAGGAGCTGCTGGCCAGGGTGCACGCCGTGCTGCGCAGGGCCGCCCCCGGCCCGCAGGTGCGCGGGTCGGTGCTGAAGGTCGACGACCTGGAGCTGGACGAGGACAGTCGCGAGGTGCGCAAGGGCGACGAGGAGATCACCCTGACCACGACCGAGTTCGAGCTGCTGCGGCTGCTGATGCGCAACGAGCGGGTGGTGCTGTCCAAGTCGCTCATCCTGGAACGGGTGTGGAACTACGACTTCGGCGGCAGCGCCAACATCGTGGAGATCTACATCGGCTACCTGCGCAAGAAGATCGACACCGGCGAGCCCAAGCTGATCCACACCATCCGGGGCGCCGGGTACGTGCTCAAGGCACCGCGCCCGTCGGGGGCGCCCCGATCGTGAGCGTCCGGTCGTGAGCCTGCGCGCGCGGCTGATCATCGGTGTGCTGCTGCTGGTCACCGTGGCGATCGGCGCGGTCTCCACGATCACCTACGTCGCGCTGCGCTCGTTCCTGGTCGATCGGGTCGACACCCAGCTGGAGACCACCCCACCCGACCTGGTCGACCGGTTCTGCGACCGCTCCGACAGCGACTTCCCCGGCCCCCCGGTGCGTCCGGAGCCGATCCTGCTCGCCCGGCTCGACGACGGCGGCCGGCAGGTCGGCCAGTGCACCGCGAACAGCATGTCCCGCCCGCTGCTGCTCTCCCCGACCGACCAGCGGCGGCTGACCGGCGATCTCGGCGTGCCCGCCCAGATCGGTGACCACGGCTCCCCGGCCCGCGCGCTGGCCCGCCCGGGCCGGGACGGTGGCTACCAGGTGGTGGCTCTGTCGCTGGCCGACGTGGGCGCCACGCTGAACCGGCTGCTGGCGCTGGAGCTGCTGGTCGGTGCGCTGGCGCTGGTCGGGACGGGGGCGGTCGGGGCGTGGGGCGTGCGGTGGGGGCTGCGTCCGCTGGACCGGGTCACCGGCACCGCGCGGGCCGTCGCCTCGGAGGTCTCCTCGGGGTCCGGCGGGACCGGCGGGTCCGGCGGGTCCGGCGGGTCGGGTGATTCCGGCGGGTCCGGCGGGTCCGGCGGGTCCGGCGGGACCGGCGGGACCGGCGGGACCGGCGGCTCAGCCGACTCCGGCGGGTCCGGCGCCGGTGGGGGTGGCGGGCTGCGGCGCCGGGTGCCGGCCGCGCCCGAGGGCACCGAGGTCGGTCAGCTGGCCGATGCGTTCAACACCATGCTGACCGCTGTGGAGACCGAGGTCGCCGGTCGGCAGGACAGCGAGCAGCGGATGCGGCAGTTCCTCGCCGACGCCTCGCACGAGCTGCGCACACCGCTGACCTCGCTGCGCGGCTACGCCGAGCTGATCACCATGCGGGAGCGCCGGACCGGCGTCGAGCGGGACCCGGACTCGGCCGACGCGCTGCGCCGGATGACCGACGAGGGCGCCCGGATGTCCCGGCTGGTGGAGGACCTGCTGGTGCTCGCCCGCTCGGACCGCCCGGACGCGGGCGCCGGCCGCCGGGACGAACCGGTCGCCGTGGACGAGCTGGCCGCCGACGCCGTGGCGGACCTGCGGGCCGCGCATCCGGAGCGGCCGGTGTCGCTGACCGCCAGCCCCGCGTCCGTCGTGCGCGGCGACCCCGACCAGCTGCGCCAGATCCTGGTCAACCTGCTCACCAACGCCGCGGTGCACACCAGGGCCGGCGGGCCGATCATCGTGGAGGTGTCCCGCTCCGGCCGGGAGATCCTGCTGCGGGTGGCCGACGAGGGGCCGGGGCTGTCGCCGCAACAGGCCGCCCACGTGTTCGACCGGTTCTGGCGCGCCGACACCGCACGCACCCGCGCGCGCGGTGGCTCCGGCCTGGGGTTGGCGATCGTCGACACGCTGGTCAGCGGGCACGGCGGCAGCATCGACTTCGACACCGCCCCGGAGGCCGGCACCCGGGTCACCGTCCGCCTCCCCGCCGCCCCGGACGGCTGACGCCCCGCTCGGCCGGCGTCGCCGGCGCCCCGGCCACGCCGGACCCGGCCACGCCGGGACGGACGGCGGCCGCGCCGCCGGATCGAGGTCCGGCGGCGCGGCACTGGCGGGGAGCGGGTCCCTAGTGGCCGGCGGCGGTGAGGTCGTAGACCGGGTAGCCGCCGACCGTGGTCGCCGAGTAGTGGGCCTTGACCCAGGTGCTGATCTGCGACCCGACGCCGTTCTCGCCGCCGGGACCGGGGGCACCCGGGCCACCACCGCCGGGGCCACCGCCCCTGCCGTCGCGACCAGCGGCTCCGCCCGGACCACCACCGCCCGGACCGTGGCCGTCGCCGCCGCTGACGAAGTAGTGCACCTTGCCCTGGGCCACCCACTGCTGGAACTGGGCCAGCGTCGGAGCCGCGTCGCTCCCGGTGAACCCGCCGAGGGCCATCACCGCGGTGCCGCTGGACAGCTCCAGCCCGGCCGCGCCCTGCGCCCCGACGGTGGCCGCCGACCAGGTGGTGCCGGCCGACCGCAGCATCGTGGTCATCGCGGCGTCGACACCGCTCGAACCAGCGCCGCCCGGACCGCCGCCGCCGTGGTCGTGGCCGCCGGGGCCACCCCGGCCCGGGCCGAACCCGCCGGACGGGCCGGCGGAGATGATCGAGCCCCGGTGCGCGGTCAGCGCGGTGTCGGCGGCGTAGGCGGTCGCCCCGCCCGCGCCGGCCAGCAGCGCGGCGAGCACCACGACCACCGTCAGCGGGCCCCAGCGGCGCGGCGGCACGAGCAGGGCCAGGCCGGCCAGCACACCGGCGGCGAGCACCGTCCAGCGCAGCCACGGCAGGAAGTCGGCGGAGCGGTTCAGCAGCACCGCGCTCCACACCGCGGTACCCAGCACGCCGACCGCGAGGGTGCCGCGCGCCGCCGGGTGCGACCGCCGCGCCCACAGCAGCCCGGTGCCGACGGCCAGCGTTCCGGCCAGCCCCGGTGCGAGTGCCACCACGTAGTACGGGTGGATCGTGCCGCTCATGAAGCTGAACACCAGTGCCGTGACCACCATCCAGCCACCCCAGAGCACCAGGCTCGCGCGGGTCCGGTCGGTACGCGGGGCGCGGCGGGTCAGCCACAGACCGGCCAGCAGGGCCAGCAGCGCCGCCGGGAGCAGCCAGGAGATGTTGCCGCCGAAGTCGGTGTTGAACATCCGGGTGATGCCTGCCCTGCCGCCGAAGCCACCGCCACCGCCCGGGCCGCCGCCGTGCCCGCCACCGCCGCCGTTGCCGGCGCCGCCGAGGATGCGGCTCAGCCCGTTGTAGCCGAGGGCCAGCTCCAGCAGCGAGTTGTCCGTCGAGCCGCCGATGTACGGCCTCGACGACGCCGGCCACAGCTCGACCAGCGCGATGTACCAGCCGGCCGACACCACCATCGCCGCACCGGCCGCGAGCAGCTGGCCGACCCGCCGCCACCAGCCGACCGGCGCGGCCAGCAGGAACACCCCGGCCAGCGCCGGGACGACCAGCATCACCTGCAGCATCTTGGCCAGGAAACCGAACCCGAGCAGCACGCCGGTCAGCAGCAGCCAGCGGGTGCCGGCCCGGGTGGCGGCCGCGTCGAGGGCGCGGACCGTCGTGTACCCGGCGGCCACCATGAGCAGCACCAGCAGCGCGTCCGGGTTGTTGAACCGGAAGATCAGCACCGCCGCCGGGGTGAACGCCAGCACCGCCGAGGCCGCGAGCCCCACGCCCGGCCCGGACCAGCGCCGCACCGCCGCGAACAGCAGCGCGACCGAGGCCACGCCCATCAGCGCCTGCGGCACCAGCATCGACCATGAGGAGAACCCGAAGATCCGCCCGGACAGGGCCATCACCCACAGCGCGGCGGGCGGCTTGTCCACGGTGATCATGTTCCCCGGGTCCAGCGAGCCGAACAGCAGCGCCTTCCAGGACTGCGTGCCGGCCTGCACGGCGGCGGCGTAGAAGGAGTTCGCCGTGCCGGAGGCCTCGAGGTCCCACAGGTAGGTGACCGCGGTGACGGCCAGCAGGCCCCAGTAGGACGGCCGGACCCACCGGGGGTCGGCCCGGTGCCGGCTCGGCGTCCCGGCCCGGGGCGCCGGGGCGGCGGGCGGGGTCGCGGTGGTGGTTGCGGTGTTCATGTCCTCAGCTTCCGTTGCTCCGCTGTAACCGGGGTGAACCGAACCTGGACGTCCGCTGAGAACATCAGCGGGCCGTCGCGGTCAGGTCGTAGAGGGTGGCGCCGTCGACCGTCCGGGCGATGTAGTGCTGCCGCACCCAGTCGGTGATCTGCCGGGCGGCGTCGCTGCCGCCGGTGTCGGTGCTGACGCTGTCGGCCAGGCCGCTGTCGACGAACCAGTGGATCGAGCCGGAGCGGACCATCGCCTGGAACGCCACCGGCGTGGGCGACGGGTCGGTGCCGTTGTAGCCGCCGACCGCTATCACCGGCGCACCGGCCGCGAGCTGGTACCCGGCCGCGGCCTCGGAGCCGACGGTGGCCGCTACCCAGGTGTGCCCGGCGGCGTCGGCTCGCAGCAGCGCGGTCTGCGCCGCGGTCGGCGTCACGCCCTCGAGCAGCACCATCATTCCCCCGCCGGGTCCGTGCCCACCGTGCCCACCGGGACCTCCGGCGACTGGGCCGACGACGCCATCGACGCCCGGACCTGCCGCGGCCGAGCCGCCGGTACCCGAGCCGCCCGGTGTGGCACCGCCGGGTCCGGGGCCGCCGGGTCCGGGTCCGCCGGGGCCGGGTCCGCCGGGGCCGTGTCCGCCGGGGCCGTGTCCGCCGGGGCCGCCGTGTGGACCACCCGGACCGGGCCCGCCCGGGCCGGCTGTGGGCAGCGCACCGGTGTGTGCGGTCGCGGCCGTGTGCAACGAGTAGGCGGCCGGCGCCGCGAGGCCCACCACCAGCGTGCCGACCACCAGCGCCCGGACCAGCGGGCCGCGCGCGGCGCCGGCGAACAGCCAGCACAGGGCGGCCACCACCGACCCGGCCAGCACGGCGACACGCAGCCACGGCAACCAGTCCGCGTCGTCGGCGAGCAGAGCCCACGCCCAGACCCCGGTGCCGGCAACCGCGACGGCCAACGCCAGGCGCGCCGCGAACCGGTCCCGCCGGCGGACGAGCTCCACCCCACCCACCGCGACCGGCACGGCGATCGCCGGAGCCAGCGCCACGGTGTAGTACGGGTGGATCACGCCCTGGGACAGGCTGAACACCGCACCGGTCACCACCAGCCAGGCGCCCCAGATCAGCAGCGTGGCGCGCATCCGGGGGTCCCGCCGCGCGAGCACCGCGAGCACCCCGACGGCGGCCAGCGCGGCCGGCAACAGCCAGGATGCCTGCGACGCCATCTCGGAGCCGAACAGCTGGGTGACCGAGCCGCCGTTGTACCCGCCACCCGCGCTGCCGGTCTCGTCGCCGGTCAGCCGGCCGAAGCCGTTGTAGTCGAAGATCAGCTCCAGCACGCTGTTGCGCTGCGAGCCACCGACGTACGGACGGTCGGCGGCCGGCCACAGCTCGACGACCGCCACCCACCAGCCGCCGCTGACCAGCAGCGCCGCTCCGGCCAGCCCCAGCCGCGCCAGCCGCCGCGGCCAGCGCGCGGGGGTTGCCACGAGGTAGCCGGCGGCCAGCCCCGGCAGCACCAGGAACGCCTGCAGCGACTTGGTGAGGAACCCGAACCCGACCGCCGCCCCGGCCAGCACAAGCCACCGGGTGCCCGGCAGCCCGGACCGTTCCGCGTCCACCGCCCGCACGACCAGGTACGCGGCGGCCACGAGCAGGAACACCAGCAGCGCGTCCGGGTTGTCGAATCGGAACATCAGCACCGCCACCGCCACCGGCGCCAGCGCCAGCGCCGTCCCCGCGGCGAGCCCGGCGGCCGGACCGAACCAGCGCCGCACCGCCAGGTACGTCAGCCCCACCGACCCGACGCCGAGCAGCGCCTGCGGCACCAGGATCGACCAGCTGCTCACCCCGAACAGCCGGGCGGACAGGCCCATCAGCCACACGGAGGCGGGCGGCTTGTCGATCATGATCGAGCCGGGGGCGTCCGTGGCACCGAAGAACCAGGCTCGCCAGCTCGCGGCGCCGGCCTGCGCGGCGGCCGAGTAGAAGGCGTTCGCCCACCCCGAGCGGGACAGGCCGACCAGGTACAGCGCGGCGGTACCCAGCAGCATCGCGGCCACCCCGAACCGGGTCCACCGAGTACTGCTCGGTGGCTCACCCGGTGCCGGGGCGGGGACGCGGCCGCGGGCTGGCCGAGCGGTGATGAGGGCGTACATCGGGCTGCTCCACGGTCGGTTGGTCGGAGTCGTCGGTCGGAGTCGTCGGTCGGAGTGGTGGGACGGCGCTGGCGTAGGTGGGGCGCCGCCGGCCGAAACCCCGCCGGCACAGACCTGGTGCGGGCCGCACAGCCGCTACAGGCCCTGTGCCGCCCGCAGCAGGTCTGTGCCGGCGGTGCGACGGCGGCGACCCGGAACGGACGTCCACCAGGAGGACGGCGGCCGGCGGCCGGTGCGCCCTGGTGGCGGGCCGGGCCGGTGTGCCCTGGTGGCGGGCCGGCCGGCGCGCACGGGTGGCGCGCCGGCCGGCGGTGGTCACGAGCCGGTCTGCTGCTCCGCCCCCGCCCCCGCCCTCGGCTCGCTCGGGGCGTAGGCGGCACAGGCCTTTCGGGCGGTGGTCCAGGTGGCCTGGTCGACTCCCGGCGGTGCCGTAGCGGGGTCGGGACGGGCGCCGTTGGCCGAGCCCTTGCCTCCGCCCGGGCCGCTCGCGCCCCCGGCACCATCGGCGGAACCGTCGGGACCGCCATCGGACGAGCCGTCACCGGCCGGCGGGGTGCCGCCCCCGCCACCCGGACGGCCGGAGCCGCCCTGGCCACCGGGGCCGTCCCCGCCCGGGCTCGGCATGGTCACGCCGTGCTCGCCCATGCAATTGATCAGCTTCTGCATCCCGGCCGGGGCGGCGCCACCCTCGGCGCCCTGCGTTCCGCCCTGCGCGGCGGAGCCGGTCGTGGCGGCGGTGTTCGACGGGGTGCCGCACGCGGCCGCGCCGAACACGCTCAGAGCCGCGACCGGCACCGCGAACCAACGCAGCGACCGCCGGGACGGGGTGATCGCGGTACCGGACATGTGGGGCCTCCATCTGGCGGTCGCGGCGACTGGCCGCGAGTGGGGTGTGCGTCGACCGCTACCGGCGACGTCCCCGCTGACGTTATGGACGGCCGCTGGGGTCTCCCCAAGATCCGGCTGGGCGTCCGGGTGTCCGCGTGTCCAGCCGGCACACAGCTCGCGCTCAGCGTCGCCGGGCCACCGGAAACCACCCGCGCATGTCACCCGGGAGGACGCGCCTGTCCGAGTAGCGGCCGCCGGACGGGGTACTTTCCGCCCATGAGCGAAGCGACGACCTCGGCGGGACGCGAGCGGCCGGAACGCAACCTGACCAAGGACACCGCCGCCACCGAGCCGGTGCGGCCCTATCCGGCGCGGAGTTCGTCGGACGAGCAGACGCACCTGGTCAACGCCGCCCCGGTCGGCCTGGTGGACCCGGCCGGGCTGCGCACCGAGTGCGGCCTGGCCGTGCTCGAGATCTACAACGACGGTCGCGACGCCGACTGCGAGGCGTGCACCTCGGACGACGACAGCGACACCGGCGAGAGCGACACCGGCGGCACCGAGGCCGACGACAAAGCCGACGACAAAGCCGACGACGGGAACGACTCCGAGACCGGCGACAACAGCAGCGACACCGACAGCGAGACCAGCAACGACGCCGCCGACAGCGACACCAGCAACGAGACCGGCAAGGACGGCCGCTAGCCGAACCGGGACGGCGCCGCTGCAGGAACGCGGCGGTGCCCCCCTCGCAGTCCGGTCCGAGGGCCAGCTCGACGATCGTGCGGCTCTCCGCCTCGGCGGCCCGCTCCGGGTCGGCCGGGGCGGCGGCGAGCAGCCGGCGGGTGGCCGCCACGGCGGTCGGCGACCCGTCGGTGACCAGCGCGCGGGCGTACCGGAGCGTCGCGTCGAGCACCTCGCCGTCGGGCAGCACGCCCGCCACCAGGCCGGCGGTCAGCGCCTCCTCCGCCCCGATCAGCCGCCCGGAGAGCAGCCAGTCCGTCGCGCGGGCGTGCCCGACCAGCCGGGGCAGGAAGTACGTCGAGGCACCCTCCGGGCACAACCCCAGCCGGGTGAACGGGAAGCCGAACCGCGCACCCGCCGCCACGAACCGGACGTCAGCGGCCAGCGCGACGGTCGCACCCCCGCCGACCGCGTCGCCGTTGATCGCCGCGACCACCGGCACCCGGAGCCCGGCCAGCAGCAGGGTGACCCGCGCGGCCGGTTCCGGTAGCCGGCCCGGGTGTAGGCACCGTCGGCGGCGAACAGCGCGGGCAGCGTCCCCGGACCGGCGCTGAGGTCGGCGCCGACGGAGAACGAGCGGCGGGCCCCGGTCAGTACGACGGCCCGGACCGCCGGGTCGGCGTCGCAGGCCCGCGGCTCCGCGCCGAGCCGCTCGGCGTACCCAGGGGTCAGCGCGTTGCGGTCGCCCCGGTCCAGGGTGAGCGTGGCGACGCCGTCGGCGACGGCCCGGTGCACCGTCCCCGTGCCCGGCTCGGCCGGCGGACCCACCGCCCCGGGAACCACCCTCAGCCCAGGGCGATCGAGGCGGTACCGGTGAGGGTCACGGTGCCGTCGGCGAGGGTGACCGCGAGCTCGAGCCGGGCCCGGCGTTCGCCGTCGACCTGCTCGATGGCCGCCACCCGGCCGGTGCACGTGGGCCGGGCGTGCACCGGGGTGATCGCGGCGAAGCGCACTGCGAAGCTCCGGATCCGGTCCTGCGGCACCCAGTTGGTCAGCAACCTGCCCAGGTAGGCCATGGACAGCATGCCGTGCGCGAACACGTCGTCCAGCCCGACCGAGCGGGCCACGTCGATGTCCAGGTGGATCGGGTTCAGGGCGCCGGAGGCCGGCCCGAACAGCGCCAGCGTGGTGCGCGTGATCGCCTCCAGCCGCAACGGTGGCAGCTCGGTGCCGACCTCGACCTCGACCAACGGGGTGCTCATGCGGTGGCTCCCGGGTCGCGCACGACGATGGTGTCGCGCAGGTCGGCGACCGGGCGGCCGTCGGCGTGGCACACCGCGGTCTCCCTGATCAGGAACTGCAGCGCCCCGCCGCGCTTGCTGAACACGTCGACGATCGTGGGGGCGAGGGTCAGGGTGTCGCCGGCGTGCGCCACGGCGTGGTAGCTGAAGCTCTGCTCGCCGTGCAGCACGTGCCGCACATCCACGCCCAGGTCGACCAGCCAGGCGAAGTCCTCGGCACCCCGGCCCAGCCCCAGGCCGAACAGCAACGTGGGCGGCACCGGGAGGTCGGCGTGCCCGGCGGCGCGCGCCACGTCGGGGTCGGAGTACACCGGGTCGGTCTCGCCGATCGCGGCGGCGAACGACCGGAGCCGGCCACGCTCGACCTCCACGGTGAGCTCCGGCAGCGCGGTCCCGGCCACCGCCGGGTCGACGGCCCCCATCAGGCGCCGGCCGTCGAGTAGAGGGTGACCACGCAGGCACCGCCGAGGCCGAGACTGTGCGCCAGGGCGTGCCGCGCCCCGTCGACCTCGCGCGGGCCGGCCGTGCCGCGCAGCTGCCAGACCAGTTCGGTGCACTGCGCGAGCCCGGTCGCGCCGAGCGGGTGGCCCTTGGACAGCAGCGTGTCGTCGGCCTCGAAGGTGCTGGGGTAGTCGGTGGTCATGGACTGCCCGGCGATGACCACGGAGCCGCCCAGCCCGTGCCGGCGCGCCTTGACCGCGATCCTGGCGAACGTCTCGACGCTCGTGCCGTAGGTGTCCATGTGCTCGCGGCCGGCGCCGCCGAAGTAGCGCGGGGCGAGTGGGGTGTTCTCCTCGGCCTCGTACAGCCCTTCGGCTGCCCCGTCGAACCGGGCGAACGGCGAGGTGCGGTCGGTGAAGCCCAACCGCGGCGCGCCGTCGACCATCTGCTCGAACCCGACGGCGAGCGCGCGGTCCACCGCGCAGCTCGCCACCGCCTGCCGGGCCAGGAACAGCGCCGGGGAGCCGGTGGAGCGGTAGTTGTTCACGTTCACGATCGGGATGCCGGACAGCCCGGGGCCGTACAGCGCGGCCCGCCCGGAGGTGGAGTCGCCGTAGACCCACCCGGCGTAGGCCTGCCGCACCTGGTGGTAGCCGATACCGGCGTGGTGCGGTGCCTCCCGCGCGGCCCGCTCCCCGTCACGTCGTAGCCGGCGGCCTCGCGGGGCTTGGTGAACGGGATCATGCCGACCCCGACGACATGCACAGTTGTGCTCACGCTCGTTCCCACCCCGTCCGTCAACTGCACCGTTTACCGCAGGGTTGTCACACCGACGCTATTGCAGATTCACTTACCGGTCAACGGCCGTGTCGGGCAGCCCCAGGGCCGCACGGGCGAGCACCCGGACCCGCGCGGCGGACACCACCGGACCCGCCGAGGTGAGCGCGTTCACCGCGGCGAGGGCGGCGTGCACCAGCACCCGCGCCGCCGGCTCGTCCAGCTCCGGCCGCGCGCACCGCAGCAGCCCGACCCACTCCGAGACGTAGCGCTGCTGCACCGCCCGGTACCGCTCCCTCGGCGCCTCGGGCAGCGAGGCGACCTCGGTGAGCAGCACGGGCACCACGCCGGAGCTGCCGACGACGTCGACGTAGCTGCCCACCAGCCTGCCCAGCGCGTCGGGGGCGTCGGCCGCCTCGGCCAGCGCGCGGTGCAGCGCGAACCAGAGCGTCTCGTTACCCCGGTTCAGGATCGCGGTGAGCAGGTCCAGCTTGCTGGCGAAGTGGTTGTAGATGCTCGGCCCGGCGATCCCGGTGGCGGCGCCGATCTCGGTGAGGCTGACCGCGTGGTAGCCCCGCTCGGCGAACAGCCGGCTCGCGGTGGCCAGCAGCGCCTCCCCCCGCGAACGCGGCACCAGCGGCGTCGCCGGGCGCGCCGGCGCGCCGGGCAGGCGGGGCAGCGGCGCGGTCAGGCAGGCGGTGGCCGCCGCGCGCAGCAGCGCCACCGCGACCTCCCGCTCCAGCTCGACGTGGTGTCGCGCCGGGCTCTGCAGCACGGCCAGCGCCGCGACCGCGCGGGCCGCCGCCGCGTCCGGCCCCGGCGGGCCCACCCCGTCGCCGCCCGGCTGCTCCCCGGAAGCCTCCGGACCGGCCTCGACCAGCCGCTCGCCCACCTCGCGGACCCGGCCAAGCAGCCGGTCCCGGCGGGCTCGCAGCCGCTCGGCCGCGTCGGGCGGCAGCTCGCTCGCCTCGCGGTCCCACAGCGCGACGTAGTCCCGCCGGGTCAGCGTGACCTCCGCGATCGCGGCGAGCAGCTCACCCGGCGGTGGCGCCCCGCCGGTGGCGGCCTCCAGCGAGTCGAGCGCGTCGTCGAGCACCGCGACCAGCAGGTCCGACTTACCCCGGAAGTGCCGGTACAGCGCGCTGGCGCCGATCCGCACCTGCGCGGCGACCTCGGCCATCCCGACCTGGCGGTAGCCCTGTTCGGCGAACAGCCGGGCCGAGGCGGCCACGATCTGCTGCCGGCGGTCGCGGGGCCGCCGGCGCGCGCCGGGGAGGTCCGCCGTCGATGACACCACCGCGTACTCCCCTCCGCCAGCATCGGCCGATCCGCGACAGTGAATGTTAGATCAATCGACTCTCGGTCACCAGTGCCACTGAACTGGATGTTTCCAGCACAAGTGAACATCGATAAGGTCGCTGAGCATCTGATCACACCGCACCGGCCGGGAGGACCCCGACGAGTCCTGCTCGCGGTGCCGTGGGCGGACGCGGTGGTCGTCCCGGTGAACACCCGGTGGAGCCCGGCCGAGATCGCGTTCTCGCTGGCGGACTCGGGCACCGCCGTGCTGGTCGTGGACGACTCCTTCGCCCCGACGGTGCCCCGGCTCCGCACCGAGGCGCCCGTGCTCCGCACCGTGGTGCACGCCGGCCGGGGCGCCGCGCCGGACGGTGCGCTGGACCTGGAGGAGCTGATCGCCGGGCACGGCCCGGTGCCCGACGCCCGGCGCGGTGGCGACGCGCTGGCCGCCGTCTACTACACCGGCGGCACCACCGGCCGGCCCAAGGGCGTGATGCTGAGCCACGCGAACCTGCTCACCTCGGCACTCGGCAGCGCCGCCTCCGGCTCGTTCATGACCCCGAGTGGGAGCTACCTGCACGCCGCCCCGATGTTCCACCTCGCCGACGGGGCCGCCTGGGCGGCCCGCACCGCGCTGGGCGACACGCACGTGATGGTCGCCGGGTTCACCCCGCGCGGGGTCGCCGAGGCCGTCGAGCGCGACCGGGTCACCGACGTGCTGCTGGTGCCGACCATGGTGCAGCTGCTGGTCGACTCGCCGGACGCCGCCGAGGCCGACCTGTCCAGCCTGCGGCACGTCCTCTACGGGGCGTCGCCGATCTCCGAGGCGGTGCTGGAGCGGGCGGCCAGGCGGTTGCCCACCGCGGAGTTCACCCAGGCCTACGGGATGACCGAGCTGTCCCCGGTGGCCACCCTGCTCGGCCCGGCCGAGCACGGCGTGCAGCGGCTGCGCCGCTCGGCAGGGCGGGCGGCGCCGCACTCCGAGGTGCGCATCGTCGACGAGGAGGACAGGGAGGTGCCGACCGGCACGGTCGGCGAGGTCGTGTGCCGGGGCGGGCACGTGATGCTGGGCTACTGGAACCGTCCGGAGGAGACCGCGACGGCGCTGCGCGGCGGCTGGATGCACACCGGCGACGGCGGCTACCTCGACGAGGAGGGCTACCTGTTCGTAGTGGACCGGATCAAGGACATGATCGTCTCCGGCGGGGAGAACGTGTACTCGGCCGAGGTGGAGAACGCGCTGGCCAAGCACCCGGCCGTGGCCGCCTGCGCGGTCGTGGGGGTGCCCGACGCCGAGTGGGGCGAGCGGGTGCACGCCGTCGTCGTGCTCGCCGACGCCCCCGGGCCGGACCGGCCGACGGCCGGGGCGCTGCGCGAGCACGTCAAGCGGCACATCGCGGGCTACAAGGCGCCGCGCTCGGTGGAGTTCGTGGACGCGCTGCCGATGTCCGGGGCGGGGAAGATCCTGAAGCGGGAGCTGCGCGCCCGGTACTGGGGCGGCTCCGAGCGGGGCGTCTCCTGACCCGGCCGCCGACCGGCTCCGGGGGTCCGCCGGCCGGCCCGGGGCCGGAGCACCGGACACCAGCTCCGCCGCCGTGCTCCAGCCACCGCCTCGCCGACCCCGCGAGACGCGGTCAGCGGGGCCTGCGGCCCGGGCGCCGGGACGGGGTGGCGGTCAGCGGGTCCTCCGGCCAGTCGTGCTTCGGGTAGCGGCCGCGCAGCTCGCCACGCACCTGGGAGTAGCCGCCGGTCCAGAACGAGGCCAGGTCGGCGGTGACCGCGGCGGGGCGACCGGCCGGGGACAGCAGGTGCAGCACCACCGGCAGTCGACCGCCGGCCACCGTGGGCGTCGCGGTCCAGCCGAACACCTCCTGCACCTTGACCGCGAGCACCGGCCGGTCGCCCGAGTAGTCCAGGGTGACGCGGGAGCCGGTCGGCACCTCGATCCGTTCCGGGGCCAGCTCGTCCAGGCTCGCGACCTGCCGCCAGTCGAGCACCGCCCGCAGCACCGGCCCGGCGTCGATCCGGGCGAGGTCGGCGCGGGAGCGGGCGGCGTCGAAAGCGGCGGACCACCAGGGTCGGGGTCGGCCAGCAGCGCGTCGTCGGAGACCTCCGGCCACGGCGGCCCGAGTGCCCGGTGCAGGGTGGCGAGCCGGTCGCGCAGCCGGCGGGCGGCGTCGGTCCAGCGCAGCAGCCCGGTGCCCTCGGCGCGCAGGCCGTCCAGCAGCGCGGCGCGCAGGGCGGCCGGGTCCGGGGCGGCGAGCGGCCGCTCGGCGAGCACGATCGCGCCGAGCCTCCGGACGTGCCGGGCCACCACGTCCCCGGCCCGGGCGTCGGGCTGCCAACGCACCTCGTCCTCCCGCGCGAGCAGCGCGGGCGCGGCCAGCTCGGCGAGCTCCTGGTCGGCGACCGCGGCCAGGCGGGCCCGCGCGTTCTCCGCCCCGGGCGCCCGGTCGGCCACCGCCACCGCGAGCCACTCCGCCGCGGCCAGCGGGCTCCCGGCGGGCAGCTCGACGCCGGTGCCCCCGGCCATCAGGTACCGCGCCGACCCCGGGGCGCGGCGCCGGGCCAGCCGTTCCGGGTGGGCCAGCGCCACGACCAGCGCCGCCGCCCCGGCGCCGTCCACCGTCCCTGCCGCACCGGGACCGACCCCGGCCACCGCCGTCCCGGTGCGGTCCGCCGTCCGGGCCGCACCGGAACCGCCCCCGGCCACCCCGGCCGGGTCACCGGCGCCGGGCAGCAACCGGGCCAGCCGCCCGGCCTCCGCGCGCCACCGGCCGGACGCCGGGGCCGACCCGGACCGCAGCCGCCGCCACTCGACCTCGACCTCCGCGCCCTGGGTCACCGTGTCGTCGTCCAGCAGCGCCACGACCTCGGCGGCCGCCCGGGCCCCCACCCGGGGCGCCGCGTCCAGCAGCGCGCGGGCCAGCCGGGGGTGCAGGCCGAGCCCGGCCATCCGCCGGCCCCGGTCCGTGGCCGAGCCGTCGGCGTCGACCGCGCCGAGCGCGCGCAGCACCTCCCGCCCGGCCCGCAGCGGTCCCTCGGGCGGGGCGTCCCACCAGCGCAGACCGGTGCCGTCGGGGGTGCCCCAGCACGCCAGGTCGAGGGCCAGCCGGGTCAGGTCGGCGGTGCGGATCTCCGGCTCCGGGTAGCGGGGCAGCAGTTCGCCCTCGGGCCAGCAGCGGTACACCCGGCCCGGGCCCTCCCGGGCGGCCCGGCCGGCGCGCTGGTCGGCGACCGCCGCCGACACCCGGCCGGTGACCAGCCCGGCGAGCCCGCGCCGGTGGTCCGTCCTCGGCGTGCGGGCCAGGCCGGCGTCCACCACGGCGCGCACGCCCGGCACGGTCAGGCTCGACTCGGCCACCGCCGTGGCCAGCACCACCCGGCGGCGCGGTCCCGGGCGCAGCGCCGCGTCCTGCTCCGACGCGGGCAGCCGGCCGTGCAGCGCCAGCACGTCGGCCCCCTCCTCCCGGGCCACCCCGGAGAGCGCGGCGGCCGTGCGGCGGATCTCGGCCACCCCGGGCAGGAAGGCCAGCACGTCGCCGTCCCCGTCGGCCAGCGCGGCGCGCACCGCGCGGGCCACGCAGGGCTCGATGCGCTCGCCCCGGACCGGCGGGACGTGCCGCACCTCCGTGGGGAACGCCCGCGCGGCCACCTCCAGCACCGGCGCGGAACCGGTGGCCGAGCCGAGCCCCGGGTCGGTGGCCGAGCCGAGCCCCGGGCCGAGCACCGAGGCCAGCTCGCCGGTGGCCACGGTGGCCGAGGTGGCGAGCAGCCGCAGGTCGGGGCGGAGGCCGGCGCGGGCGTCGAGCAGCAGCGCAAGCAGCAGGTCGGCGTCCAGGTGCCGCTCGTGACACTCGTCCAGCAGCACCGAGGACACCCCGGCCAGCTCCGGGTCGGCCGCCAGCCGGCGCAGCAGCAGCCCGGAGGTGACCACCTCGATCCGGGTGACCGCCGAGGTCCGGGAGTCGCCGCGCACCGAGTAGCCGACGGTGCCCCCCACCGGCTCGCCGAGCAGCGTCGCCATCCGGCGGGCGGCGGCCCTGGCGGCCAGCCGGCGCGGTTCGGCCACCAGCACCCGGCCCGGCCCGGCGGCGCCCAGGGCGAGCGGGACGAGGGTGGTCTTGCCGGTCCCCGGCGGGGCGACCAGCACTGCGGTGCCGTGCTCGGCGAGCGTGGCGGTGATCGTGCCGAGCGCCGCGCGGACGGGGAGGTCGGGCAGGTCGGCGGGCAGGCGCATCCCGTGCAGTGTGGCGCACCGGGCTGCTCGTACGCCTGCGACCACTAGCACTACTGACGCGAAGTCAGTACCAGAACCGCCGTAACGAGTGAACCAAGGGTCCCTGTGACCTCCACTACATTCCATAGGATCGCCTGTGCAAGGTGATCACGATCTCGGGGAGGCACAGGACTGTGAGAACAACACTTGATCATCCGCTGGCGGCGATCTTCAACCGGGCGGCCCTCGGTTCCTATCCGAAGCCGGACGGAACCATCGAGTCGGTCGGCCCGCTGGACGGTCCGTGCGACTCCATCACCGTGTTCTCCAGCCACGTCGTGATCGCGGCCGACGTGAGCGACCAGTGGGTCCGCGACCACACGCCGGCGCGGTGGGACGCCGACCGTGCCGACCTGGGCAACGTGCTGGTGCAGCTGGTACTGGACATGTCCCACCAGCTCGGGCAGCCGGCCGCCGCGCCGAGCACGCTGTGCGCCGCCTCGCACCAGGCGGCCATCGTGCACGGCGACCTGACCCGCGGCGGTGAGGCCCAGCCGGCCTGGGCCGCCTACCGCACCGACATCGAGAGCCACCGCTACCGCAGCGTCGGTGGCAACGGAACGATCGCCCTGGGTCGGGGGCCCGCCGGGCGGCAGGACCTGTACATCGAGGTCGACCAGGACAGCACGAACTCGACCAGCCGCACCAGCCGCGAGCTGCTGCGGACGGCGAAGTCGCTGGTGCCGACCGGCACCGGGCTGTTCGGCTCGGCACAGCTGCACGACACGCGGGTGCTGCGCAGCGTGATCGCGGCCGGGTTCGAACCGGTGGCGATGGAGGTGCTCTTCCTGACCCGCCGCTGAGCCGGAGCGTCGCGGCGCCGGGCCTGCCTCGCGGGGGTCCGGCGTCGCTCGCGAGCGGACCGGGTCAGCGCACCGCGACGGGCTCGGCCACCCGGCGCGCGGGCGAGCGGGCGAGCACCACCACGCCTGCGGCGGCGACCAGCAGCCCGGTGGCCATCGGCAGCTGCCAGCCGGAGCGCACGGTGTCGCCGAGCAGGGCGATACCCACCAGACCGGGGACGATCACCTCGACGACCTGCATCACCGCGGTCACGATGGCCACGCTGCCCAGGCCGAGCGCCCGGGTGAAGGCGAGCATGCCGATCACCCAGAGCAGCACCATCAGGTACGCGGCCGGCTGGAACAGCAGGCCCAGCAGGTGGGAGGCGGAGCCCGAGTCGACGCGCAGCGCCCGGACCGCGAGCGACGTGCCGCCCAGCCCCAACCCGCCGATGGCCGCCAGCGGCCACACGCGCGGGCCGCGCCAGAACAGGAACGTCCCGACCCCGAGCAGCCCCGTGGCCGCGAACAGCACCACGTAGGCGGTGGCCGACGCCGGGGAGGGCTGCGCCTCGCCCGCGCTGAACTGGACCAGGACCAGCCCCATCAGGCACCCGACGATGGCGAGGCCGTCGACCCGGCGCAGCACCGAGCCGTACAGCACCCGGGCGGCGATGGCGGTCACCGCGATCGACGCGCCGAGCACGCCGTGCACCGCGAACACCGGCAGGTGGCGCAGCGCGACGACGGCGCACAGCCAGCCGAGCGCGTCGCAGACCAGACCGCCCAGGTAGCGCGGCTCGGTCAGCAGCGACCGCTGGCGGGTGACCCGGCCGGTCGCGTCGGACTGCCACAGTCCGGCCAGGCTGTTCAGCAGCATCCCCGCGAGCGCGAAGCACAGTCCGGTCAGCACGCGCGGCTCACCCCGGGTCGCTGGACATCAGCCCCGGTGCGAGTCATCCCCCAATGATGCCCACCCCCGGTGGTGGCCGACTCGGCCGGGGGGTACCCGAACGAGTGGAGGGCGGCGCCGGTCAGGCCGACGGAGCCGCGCCCGGGTCGATCGGGCGGCGCGGGCGGCGGCACACGTAGAGCCGCGCCGGGGGCAGGTTCGCCCACAGCGTGGAGGTGACCACGACCTCACCGAAGCTGGCCCGCAGCGCGGCGCGGAACGCCCGCGAGCCCCGGGTGAGCCGGGTCGGCCGGTAGGCGATGGCCGCGAAGACCCCGTCCGGGGTGAGCACCTTGGTGATCTCGGCGAGGATCCGTCGCTGCAGCTCGGGGTCGAAGTTGCCCCACGGCAGCGAGCTGATCACGACGTCCGCCGACGGTACGTTCACCTCGGCGAGCCGCTCACTGAGCTGCGCCGCGTCACCGATGACGCGTTCCGCCCACGGCGCCGCGTTGTGCAGCGCCTCGAGCAGCGTGGGGTCACGCTCCACCGCGATGTGCCGGGCGTCGGGGCCCAGTCGGCAGCCGACGGCGGCGCTGATCGCGCCGGTGCCGGCGCCGAGTTCGACGACGGTGAGCGCGGCGTCCGGCGAGATGAACCCCGCCATCTGGCGCGCGGCCGTCGCGGAGGTCGGGGCGATGGCGCCGATGCTCTGGTGGCTGCGCAGCGACTCGCGAAGGAACATCGTGGTATGACGGCGGCGGCGGGATGCCCCCGAGGTGGTCCGTCGGGCAGTTACCGACACGGGTTGGTCCTCTTCTCATGGTGAGTTCAGGGACGAGTCTCCCCCAGAAGGACCCATCTCCGCCGGGCGGCATGCCACGACGCGGTGACCGGACGGCTTGTGCGCTCAGCTCCGGAGGCTCGCGAGGGACACCGGACGGTGGCGCGACGGAGGGACGCCCCGGGCCGACGAGCGGACCGAGGGGCGCCCGGAAGGGCCGGCCGGCGCGCCCGTGGGACGCCGGCCGCGTGACCCGGGTCGCGTTGAGCGTACCGCACCGTCTTGTTGGGTTAGCCTCACTTTAATGACGCCGACCGAAAGGACCTCCGTCACCATGAGCTCCCCCGTCGGCGCCACCACCGGATCCGGGCCGGCCACCCAGGCCGGGGAGGCGCCCCCGGTGCGCGCGCTCTACGGCAGCGAGACCGGCAACGCCGAGCTCGTGGCGCGGGACCTCGTCACGGCCGCCCGGGGGCGCGGCGTCCAGATCCGGCTGTCGACCCTCGACGACGTCTCCCCGGACGAGCTGGTCGGGGAGGGCTGCGTGCTCGTCGTCACTTCCACCACCGGCGAGGGCGACCTGCCCTACAACGCCGAGCGGTTCTGGGCCGCGCTCTCGGCGGACTCGGCGCCCCGGCTCGACGGGGTGGTGTTCTCCGTGCTCGGGCTCGGCGACACCGGGTACTTCGACTTCTGCCAGGCCGCCGAGGTGGTGGACTCGCGGTTGGCGGAGCTGGGCGCGCGGCGGCTGCTGGAGCTGCGGCGGTGCGACGTCGACTACGAGGACGACGCCGCCCGGTGGGCCGGCGAGATCCTGGACGCCGTCGCCGGGCGGTCACCCGCCGCGGCCGGGACACCGTCGGAGCCGGCCGCGCCCGTGCCGGCGGACTCCGTGCCGGCGGTGTCCGGAGCCACCGGGGCGGCCGGGGCGGCCGCGCCCGGGTGGAGCCGGCAGCGCCCCTACCGGGCGACGGTCCTGTCCAACCGGCCGCTGACCGGGAAGGGTTCGATCAAGGAGGTCCGCCACCTGGAGCTGGCCCTGGACGAGCGCGACCTCGACTACCGGCCCGGCGACTCGCTGGGCATCCTCCCGAGCAACGACCCGGTGCTGGTCGGCGCGTTGCTGGCGCACCTCGGCGAGCCCGGCGAGCGGGACGTGGACGGCCGGTCCCTGCACGACGCGCTGACCACCGACCACGAGATCAGCCGGCCGTCGCGGGAGCTCGTCGAGGAGGTCGGCCGCCGCACCGAGGATCCCGACCTGGTCCGCCTGCTGGCCGGCGAGGACCGCCACGCGCTGCACGAGTTCCTGTGGGCGCGCGACATCCTGGATCTGCTGCGGCTGGCCACCCGGCCGCCGCTCACCGCGCCGGAGCTGCTCGGGCTGCTCCGCCCGCTGGCCCACCGCTCCTACTCCATCTCGTCCAGCCCGCTGGTCGCCCCGGGGCGGGTGGACCTCGCCGTGGCCACCCTGCGCTACCGCGCGGCCGGGCGGGACCGGGGCGGGGTGTGCTCCACGCACCTGGCCGACCGGCTCGCCGAGGGGGACACCGCGGCGGTGTTCCTGGTTCGCAACGAGGTGTTCCGGCCACCGGCCGACGACGCCGACATGATCATGGTGGGGCCGGGCACCGGGGTCGCCCCGTTCCGCGCGTTCCTGCACGAGCGCCGGGCGCGCGGCGCGCGGGGCCGCAACTGGCTGTTCTTCGGCGGCCGGCACCGCCGCTGCGACCTGCTCTACGGCGACGAGCTGGCCGCCATGACGGACGACGGCCTGCTCACCGAGCTGGACCTGGCGTTCTCCCGGGACGAGGCCGAGAAGGTCTACGTGCAGACCCGCATGCGGCAGCGCGGCGAGCAGCTCTTCGAGTGGCTCGCCCGCGACGCGCGGCTCTACGTCTGCGGGGACGCCGTGAACATGGCCGGCGACGTCGACCGGGCGCTGCACGAGATCGTCGCCGAGCACGGCGGGATGTCACCGGACGCGGCGGCCGACTGGGTCGACGGGCTCCGGCGGGACCGCCGGTACGTCCGGGACGTCTACTGACCCGGCCGGTGGCCGGCTCGGCTCGGTGGCTCGGCTCGGTGGCTCAGCTCCACTCAGTGGCTCGGCTCGGTGGCTCAGCTCACTCAGTGGCTCAGCTCCATGGCCGACGGGAAGAACAGGTAGAACAGCACCCCGATCAGCATCAGGTAGGCCAGGATGACCAGCGTCCAGGACATGTTGTAGCGGATGACGTCGCCCTCCTTGCGCACCATCGACGTCGTCGCCACACCGACGCTGGCGGTCTGCGGTGCCACCGGCTTGCCGACCTCGGCGCCGACCGAGTTCAGCGACGGGAACAGCAGCGGCGGCGCCCCGAGCAGCTTGCCGACCGAGAGCTGGAACGCGCCGAACACCGCGTTCGACGAGGTGTTGCTGCCGGACAGCGCCACGGCGATCCAGCCGAGCACCGGAGCCAGCACCACGTACACCGGGCCGATCTTGGAGAACCCGTTGGCCATGGAGCTGGCCATGCCGGAGTAGTTGAAGACGTTGGCCAGGCCGAAGATGAACGGGGCGACGAGCAGGGCGCCCCACATCTGCCGGAACGTGTCCCGGAAGGTCTGCCGCAGCTGGGCGCCGGTGGGCCGCAGGTAGGCCACCACGAGCAGCCACGCCACCAGGATCGCGGTCCCGGCGACGAACGGCGCCCACTTGAAGCTCACGCTGACCGCCTCGTGGTCCAGCGAGCTGACCGCCTTCACCGACGGGGAGAACGGCGCGTAGTTGGGCAGCGGTGACCATGGGCCGGTCCAGGCGACGACCACCACGACGAGGATGCCGAACGGGACGAGGCCCCGGACGGCGGCCCGGGTGTCGGAGCCCGGCGCGGACCCCGGATCCGGCGACGCCCCCGGGCCGTTCCGGCGCTCGGTGGCCGCCGGGTCGAGCGGAACGCCGCCGAAGCCCAGCGGCACCGAGGGCTGCCACACCCGCAGGAACAGCAGCAGCGCGGCGAAGCACACCAGCGAGCCGATCACGTCGGGCAGGTAGGGGCCGAGGTACTGCGAGGTCGGGTACTGCCCCGCGATGTAGCCCAGCGCGCCGACCACGCCCAGCGGCCACCCGTCGCGGAGCCCGCGCCGCCCGCTGACCAGGTAGATCAGCACGAACGGGGGGAGCAGCGCGAGGATCGCCACGATCTTGCCGATGGACGCGGAGAGGTCCATCAGGGGCAGCCCGGTGACCGCGGCCAGCCCGATGATCGGGGCGCCGAGCGCGCCGTAGGACACCGGCGCGTTGTTCGCGATGGCAGCGACCCGGATGGCGGCCAGGTCGGCCACCCCCAGCGCGATCAGGATGGGCGCGACCACCGCCCAGGGATAGCCGAACCCGACCAGGCCCTCCATCAGCGCGCCGAACGCCCAGGCCATCAGGATGGTCTGCACCCTGATGTCCGCCGTGGCCTGGTGCACCAACCAGTCCTTGAACGCCCCGAAGGCACCGGTGGCGACCATCGTGTTGTAGATGACCACGCCCCACAGCACGATCCAGTCCACCGACCAGAGGCCGGTCAGCATCCCCAGGCCGTAGGCCCGCAGGCTCGGCCCGGTGGGCGCCTGCCAGACCAGGATCCCGAGCAGCACGGTCACCACCGACCCGATGATCACCGCCTGCCAGGCCGACATCCGGAGACCGGCCAGCAGCACCAGCAGCACGACGACCGGGACCAGGGCGACCGCGGTGCACAGGAGCACCGAGCCGAGCGGGTCGAGGATCTGCTCGAAGGGCGGCATGACCCACCTCCAGCGGCGCGCACCGGTGCGACACCCCCACGATGAGGTGATCCAGGTCACTTGCGCAAGACCGGGGTGGCCGAAGTGCCCGATCAGCTCCAGATGGTCACGTACACCGGCGGCCGGAACCGCGATGGCGGCACGCCGCCGGCCGGGGACCGCAGCAGCCGCATGCCCTCCGGCGTGCCCAGGAAGCGCCGCAGCGAGCCGGCCGACGGGCTGCGCCGGTCGGGCCGCAGGGTCGTCGCGTGCCAGCAGATCGGCCGGGGGGTGAGCGGCGTCGGGACGACCCGCATGTCCCGGCGGCGCAGCTGCGGCGCGGCCAGGTGCGAGACGGCGGGCGCGACCCCGGTCCCGGCGGCGGCGGCCTCCCAGGCGGCGGTCTGGTTCGGGTACACGCTCACCCGCTGCTCGGGCACGCCGAGCCCGCGCAGCAGCTGGCCCACGTCGCCGTGCGGGTCGGTGCCGGACGGGTCGACCAGCCAGGGCCAGCCGGTCAGCGGCCCGCGCGGGGCCGACCGGGACGACCCGAGCACCACCAGGGTGCCCCGCACGATGGGTTCGCTGACCAGCGCCAGGCCGGGGTCGGCGGTGATCCGGGGCCCGATCGCCAGGTCGGCCAGCCGCTGGGAGACCAGGACCGCCATCTCGGCCGTGGTGGCCACCCCGGCAGCCACCTCCACGCTCCCCGAGGTCCGCCGCGAGAACGCCTCGGCGAGCGGGCCGGAGACGAGCTCCACCAGTGTCGAGTCGGCGACCAGTCTCAGCTGCGCGGGCTGCCCCCTGGCGGTGCGCACCGCCTCCTCGGCCTCGGCCCCGAGCGCGACCATCTGCGCGGCGACGCCCAGCAGCCGGTTCCCGCCCTCCGTGAGCTCCATGCCATTCGGGCCGCGGATGAGGAGGGAATCGCCGAAATACTTCCGCAACGACGCCAATGCCTGCGATACCGCGGGCTCGCTCACGCCGAGTGCGGCCGCCGCGGCCTTGACCGATCCCAGCCGCGCGACCAGCACAAACGCGCTCAGCTGGGTCAGCGTCATGCGCCTGAGTCTCCTCCTGGCGCGGAATAAGTGAATGGTTATCGGGCGATTGCCAGGCGCTGTGACGCGCACCACGATCGCCGGATCCACCACGAAGCGCCCCTGCCCGGCGACGGGTCGGTGCCCGGCGAGGGAGCACCATGCAGGTTCCCGCCCAGTTCGAGTACCAGCGCGCCACCAGCGTGGCCGACGCCATCGCCCTGCTGACCCGGCACGGCCCGGAGTCCCGGGTCGTCGCGGGCGGGCACAGCCTCATCCCGATGATGAAGCTGCGGCTGGCCCAGCCGGAGATGTTGATCGACATCAACGGCGTCGAGGAGCTCGCGCAGATCCGGATCGAGGCGGCCGGGGAGGGCACCGAGCTGCGGATCGGCGCCCTGGTGCGGCACGCCGACCTGCTCGCCTCCCCGCTCGTCGCGGAGCACTTCCCGATCTTCGTCGACGCCGAGCGGGTGATCGCCGACCCGATCGTCCGCAACCGGGGCACCGTCGGCGGCTCGCTGTGCCAGGCCGACCCGTCGGAGGACCTGGCGGCGGCGTTCGCGGCCGTCCGCGCGGTCGCGGTGATCGCCGGGCCGGACGGCGAGCGGACCGTGCCGGTGCGCGGCTTCCACACCGGCCCGTACCAGACCGAGGTCGGCGACGCGGAGCTGCTGACCGAGCTGCGGGTGCCCATCCGCCCCGGGGGCGGCAGCTGCTACCTCAAGGTGGAGCGCCGGGTCGGCGACTGGCCGGTGGCGGCGGCCTGCGCGGCGATCCGGCTGGCGGACGGCGGCACCGTCGCCGAGATCGGGATCGGGCTGACCGCCGTGGGCGCCGACCACTTCGTCGCGGCGGAGGCCGAGCGGTACCTGCTGGGCCACCCGGCCGGCGAGGAACGGTTCGTCGAGGCCGGCCGGCTCGCCGCCGAGCACTGCCGCCCGACCTCCGACCAGCGCGGACCGGCCGGCTACAAGCGGCACCTGGCCGGCGAGCTGACCACCAGGGCGCTGCGCAGGGCCACCGCGAGAGCTCTCGGCCACTCGGCCGGAGCCGCGGCCAGTGAGGGGCGGTAGACGTGGAGATCACGGTCACGGTCAACGGCACGGACCACACCCGCGACGTGGAGCCCCGGCTGCTGCTGGTGCACCTGCTGCGTGACGAGCTGGGGCTGACCGGCACGCACTGGGGCTGCGACACGTCCAACTGCGGCACCTGCGTGGTGTGGCTGGACGGGTTGCCGGTCAAGTCCTGCACGGTGCTGGCCGCGATGGCCGACGGCCACCAGGTGCGCACCGTGGAGGGCCTGGAGACGGCCGCCGGGCTGGACCCGGTGCAGCAGGGCTTCTCCGACCAGCACGGGCTGCAGTGCGGGTTCTGC
>DASXJJ010000171.1:0-2887 GCA_036497465.1 Pseudonocardia sp.
GTGCCGGGTGGTCGGGTCGCCGAGGGTGACCACCTTGAGCAGCAGGTGCATCAGCGCCACCTCGGCGACGATGCCGAAGCTGGTGATGCTGATGATCTCGTTCTTGGCCAGCTCGCGGCGCTGCTCGGGCGACATCCGGTCCCACAGCTCGGTGCCGTAGAGCGACACCCGGTGCTCGGGCAGGAACAGCTTGTCCGGATCCAGCGGCGCGGACCAGTCGATGTCGACGTCGGGGTCGTAGGACCGGGCCGCCGACGACCCCAGCAGCCGCTCGGCCGTCTTCTCCCGGCGGGACCTCCGCGGGCCCTCCGGGCTCGCCGGGTCCTGGGGCGCCTGGTGGGCCGTCTCCGTCATCGGAACCGCCTCCGTCGTGCCGGCTCGTGCCGGGCGCTTCCGCGCGCCCGGCGACAATGCAACAATAATGCTCGAAAGTTGCACCGGCCCGCAACTCACGGGTCCGTCCGCCGCTCGATAGGCTGGCGGTGCGCGCGGGAACCGACGCGGTGCCGCACAGTGGCCGCACGACATCGGGAGGACGGGTGGACGCACACTCGACGCTTCCCCTCGGCGAGTCGCTCGAGGGCATGCCCCCGCCGCCGCCCGAGTCGCTCGACCCGTTCCTGGACGCGACCTCCCGGTGCTTCGCCCGGTACGGCGTGCGACGCACCTCGGTGCAGGACGTGGCCCAGGAGCTGGGGGTCAACCGCACCACCGTGTACCGCCAGGTCGGCAACATCGAACAGCAGGCCATGCTGCTCGCCGCCCGCGACTCGCACCGCCTGCTCAGCGCGCTGCCCGCCCGGATCACCTTCCCGATCGGCCCGGAGTCGGTGGTGGCCGTGCTGGCCACCCTGGTGCGCGAGGCCCGTGGGCACCCGGTGCTGGCCAAGATGCTGGCCGACGAGCGCGACCTGATCGGCTCGTTCGTCGCCCGCGACAGCCCCGAGCTGATGGCGCGGGCCACCTCGGCGTTCGTGCCGCTGATCAGCCTGGCCGTGAGCACCGGCAACATGGCCAGGCGCGACCCGGTGGCGCTGGCCCAGTGGCTGGTGCGGATCATCGCGTCGCTGATCCTGATCGAGCCGCCCGGCACGCTGGAGGACTTCCTCGGCGAGCTGCTGATCCCCGCGCTCACCCCGCCGCCCGAGCCGTCCCGGCGGCGAGGACGCGGCCGGTGAGCCGGGACCGACGGGCGCCGTGACGACCGGCCGGGCCTGGCCGGGGGGGCCGTTCGCGGACGGGCCGCCTCCGGGCGCGCTGGCCGTGCACCGCCCCCGGCTGGCCCGCATCGGGGTCTCCGAGCTGCTCCGGGTGGCCGTCGTGGTCCTGGTGCTGGCCGCCTGCCCGGTCACCGCCTCGGTCCGGTACGGCCGCGCCGTCGCCCCCGGCCGGATCACCGGACGGCTCGGCGGACGGCTCGGCGGCCGGGTCGGCGACCGGATCACCGGACGGCTCGGCGGCCGGGTCGGCGGACGCCCGGCGCGGTCCTGGCCGGAGACGCTCGCCGACGACGTGGTCAGCGCGTTCGCCCGGCTGGGGCCGATGTTCGTCAAGCTCGGCCAGCTGATGGCCTCCTCCCCCGGGATGTTCCCCGACGTGCTCAGCAACGCCGCGCTGCGCTGCCTGGACGACATGCCGCCGTTCCCCGCCCCGATCGCCCGGCGGCGGGTGGCCGAGGACCTCGGGGCGCCGCTGGACCGGCTGTTCCGCGCCTTCGACGACCGCCCGCTGGCCGCCGGCTCGATCGCCCAGGTGCACGCCTGCGTGCTCGCCGACGGGCGGGAGGCCGTGGTCAAGGTGCGCCGCCCGGGGATCCGGCGCCGGATGATGACCGATCTACGGATCATGTACCAGCTGTCCCGGGTGCTGGACCGCTACACCGAGGTGGCCCGGCTGTCCAGCATGGTCGGCATCATCGAGCAGCTGTTCGAGACGACGTGCAAGGAGCTCAACTTCGCCCTGGAGGCGCACAACCAGGGCCGGTTCGGCGCCGGGCTGGACGCCTACGGCGACAACGCCCAGGTGGCCGTGCCCGAGGTGTACTGGTCGCACTGCGGCCCCAGGACGATCTGCATGCAGCGGTTCCACGGCACCCCGCTGGACGAGCTGGCCGGCGCGGGCACCGACGCCGAGCTGGCCGTGCGCCGGGGGGTCAAGGTGTGGCTGGAGGCGGCGCTGGCGCACGGCCCGTTCCACGGTGACGTGCACGCGGGGAACCTGTGGCTGCTCGACGACGGCCGGCTGGCCTACCTCGACTTCGGGATCATGGGCGAGCTGGCGCCCCGGTGGCGTGACCTGCTGCGCGACATGCTCTACACGGTGATGTTCGACCGGGACTTCGAGCGGGTGGCCCGGGGGCTGCGCCGCTGCGAGGTGCTCGGACCGGACGGCGGCACCGACGCGCAGCTGGGCCGGGCGCTGCGGGCGTTGTTCAACCCGCTGCTGGACTCCCCGGTGTCCCGGCTGAACTCCCGGGCCATCACCGAGATGCTGCTCAGCACCGCCCGCCAGCACGCCGGCTCGGCCCCGCCGGAACTCGCCCTGTTCACCAAGCAGCTGCTGTACTTCGAGCGCTACTCCGCCGCGCTGGCCCCGGGCTGGGTGCTCGGTGAGGACCCGTTCGTGCTGCGCAACGTGTTCCCCGCCGAGGCGACGGAGCGCGCGGCCGCGCTCGGCGTGCCGATGCCCGACTAGGCCGCGTCAGCCGGTCGGCCGCCGCCCGGTGACGGACTGGGTGAACCCGGTGACCCGCTGGCGGACGTCCGCCAGCCCCGCCGAGCGCAGCACCCCGGTGAGCTCGCCCCGGTCGAACATCCGCAGGCCACTCGCCCAGCCCACCGCGCTCACCGCCGTGCGCAGCGGCTCGCTGGTACCCCGGTGCGTGGTC
>DASXJJ010000172.1:0-2180 GCA_036497465.1 Pseudonocardia sp.
GGTGTACGCGCTCAAGCTGAGCCAGGACGGCCGCGAGGTGCAGGGCGATGCGCTGCAGCTGTTCCGCACGCACAACCGGTACCGGGACGTGGCGGTCTCAGCGGACCACACCAAGATCTACATCGCCACTGACAACACCGGCCTGAGCGGGCCGGCACCGGGCGAGCAGACCGGGTCGCTGGACAATCCCGGCTCGATCCTGGAGTTCGCCCTGACCGCGCCGCTGGCGACCCCCGCCCCGCTGACCGGCCCGTCCCCGACACCGATCGCGCCGAGCAACGCCCCGGTCACGACAACCACCTCGCCGCCGCCGACGACGACCTCGAGCACGCCGAGCTTCTCCCCCACGCCCACGGCATCGAGCACTCCGACCTCGCCGACCTTCTCCCCGGCCCCGTCGGCGACCAGCACCCCGCCGACCTCGGTCCGGGGCGGCAACCCGCTGCTACCCACCATGACACCGAGCCCGCCGAGCAACTGAGCGACGGGCTGACCGACCCGGCCGGCGGCGTTCAGCCGGCGCGGCACCCGCCGAGCCAGCCGTCCAGCTCCCGGTCGTACCGCTCGGTGACCCGCAGCTCCCGACCGGCGCCCGGCAGCAGCCACCCCCTGGCCACGAACTGGCCGGTGAGCGCGGCCGGCAGCGCACCGGCCAGGTGCGGCCGCCGATGCGTCCAGTCCACACAGCGCCGGGCGAAGACCCGGCGGGAGGCGGCCAGCCGTTCCGGGTCGACGTCCAGTGCGGTCAGCAGCCGCCGCCCGGGCCCGGTCAGCTGGTGGTCGAGCTCACCGACCGCGCGCAGCGCACCCGCCTCGATCAGCCGGTCCCGCAGCTCGACGCCGCGGCGGCCGGCGAGGTGGTCGTAGCAGGTCCGCGCCTCGACCAGGGCGGCACCGGCCCGGTGTGCGCGCAGCGAGCGGACCTCGGCGGCCGGCGCCAGCTGGGCGAGCGCCTCGAGCACCGCGCCGACCCGGGCGCCGGCCAGCTCGTGGTAGCGGTGCCGGCCCTGCACCCGTACCCGGACCAACCCACCGTCGACCAGCTTGCGCAGGTGCGCGGTGGCGGTGGCCGGGCGCACCCCGGCCTGGCGGGCCAGCTCCCCCGCCGGCAGGGCACGGCCACCGGCCAGCGCCGCCAGCATGGCCAGCCGGGCCGGGTCGCCGAACAGCACCGCCACGGCGGCGAGGTCACGGTCCCGGGGGTCCGCTGCGGTGTGCGGGTCGGCGGGGTCCTCAGGGTCCGCGGGGTCGGCAGGGTCGGCCATGCCACCAGCGTCGCACATCCACACTTTGCTCCCGGGCGAAACGTCCCGCACCTAGCGTCTGAGCCAGCAACCGGTAACCCGAACGAGCGGAGCACCCGATGAACCAGCCGACAGCGGCCACCCGCGCCGAGCAGGAGAACGGGAACGAGCACACGGCCGGTGCGGTGGCGCGGATCTTCCAGGCCTGGGACGACGCACTCGGCGCCAAGGACCTGGACGCCTCGATGGCGCTCTACCGTCCCGACGCCACCCTGGAGAGCCCGCTGGTCCGCCACCTGCTCGGGACAGCCGAGGGCGTGGTGCGCGGCAAGGACGACCTCCGCCGCTTCGTGGAGATCGTCTTCGCCAACCAGCCGCCGGAGCGCCGCCGGTTCCGCACCGCGTACCTGACCGACGGCGCCATCCTGACCTGGGAGTACCCGCGCGTCACCGGGGACGGCGAACAGATGGACATCGTCGAGGTGATGGAGATCCGCGACGGGTTGATCGCGCACCACCGGGTCTACTGGGGCTGGCGCGGCGTCAGCATGCTCAGCGACGGCAGCCACCCGCGCTGAGCCGGCCGCGGCGGTCGCGGCGGGGCTCCAGCGGGGGCGGGTGCCGAGGCCGTCGCGCTCAGGCGTCCAGCGGGCGGGTGCCGAGGCCGTCGCTGAAGTCGTCGTCCTTGGTCTCGGCGAGGAACAGCAGGCAGACCAGGCAGAGCACGGCAACCCCGACCAGGTACCAGGAGATCCCGGTGGTGGAGCCGGTCCTGGCCAGCACGTCGGTCGCGATCAGCGGGCTGACGCCGCCGCCGATGATGCCGGCGGCGCTGTAGGCGAACGAGGCGCCGGAGTAGCGGTAGCGGACCCGGAACAGCTCCGGGAAGTAGGCGCCCATCGGCCCGTAGAGCAGCGCGAAGCAGAGCAGCCCGAC
>DASXJJ010000173.1:0-23678 GCA_036497465.1 Pseudonocardia sp.
CCGTTCCTCGTAGCCCGCACCCGGTGGCCGGCGTCGGCCCGCGCGCGGGCACCGCCCGGCGTAGCGTGCGCGGATGGCGGACACGCGTGCGGTGCTGCTGGACATCGACGGGGTGCTCACCGTCTCCTGGGAGCCGCTGGACGGCGCGGTCGAGGCGCTGCGTGCGATCCGGGACGCGGGGCTGCCCGTCGCGCTGCTGACCAACACCACCTCGCGCACCCGCGCGCGGATCGCCGCGACGCTCTCCGGCGCCGGGTTCCCGGTCGAGCGGGACGACATCCTGACCGCGCCCGCGTCGGCCGCCGCCTACCTGCGCGAACACCGCCCGGACGCCTCTGTGTCCCTGCTGAACAGCGGTGACGTGGCCGAGGACCTGGACGGCGTGCGGCTGGTCGACGCGGCCGGCGGCGCCGACGAGCAGGTGGACGTGGTGCTCACCGGTGGAGCCGGCCCCGAGTTCGACTACCGCGCGCTGAACGCCGCGTTCGCCCAGCTGCGCGGCGGCGCCGAGCTGATGGCCATGCACGCCAACCTGTTCTGGCGCACTGCCGAGGGCCTGTCGCTGGACTCCGGGGCGTTCCTGGCCGGCCTGGAGCTCGCGGCGGACACCCGCGCGAGGGTGCTGGGCAAACCGGCCGAGGCGTTCTTCGCCGCCGCGCTGGACCGGGTGGGCGTGCCGGCCTCCGCGGCGGTGATGGTGGGCGACGACGTCGAGTCCGACGTGCTCGGCGCGCAGGCGCACGGCATCGCCGGGGTGCTGGTGCGGACCGGGAAGTTCCAGCCGGGCCACGAGGACGGCGTGGACGGGGCGACCCCGGACCGGGTGATCGACTCCGTGGCTCGCTTGCCCGAGCTGCTCGGTCTCTGACACTGTTCCCGCCGTTGGGCCGGTCCAGTGAGTGCATTCCGTCGTACGAGGGAGACCGCTCGTCGTAACCAGGTCGTTATTGACCCGATCGAGGGACAGCTAGGAGTGGATTAGGTACCGCGACTGGTCTAGCGTTCCGCCGGTCGTTTCCAGACGACGCTCGCTCCCCGAGCTCACTTTTTAGGAGTAACCATGCAGCGACGCCTGCGCGCCACCCTCATCCTTGCCGGTGCCGCCGCCGCCATCGCGGCCGGCACCGGAACCGCCTTCGCCGACGACAGCGACGGCCCGGTGAACCACGAGGTCTCCGGCTACGACCAGGGCGACAACGGCGCCTCGCCGACCATCGGCACCGAGCACACCGGCAACGTCGTGGACGGCGAGAACCTGCTGAGCCACGGCGACTCCGGCACGGACGGCTTCGGCTCCTTCTGAGCCGGGTGGGGGCGGTCGACGCTGACCGATGACTCCCGAAGGGGCCGGTCCGGGACTTCCCGGGCCGGCCCCTTCGTCATGTCCGCCCGTCGCCACATCCGCCGTCAGTCACGTCCCGTCGTCCCGACGAGCCGTCCCTCCGGCCAGCAGCGCCTGGGTGCGTCCGGACAGCGGAGCCCGCAGCATGGCCGCCACCAGGTCGGCGAGCTGGCTGGCGAACAGCCGGTCGCTGCGCCGGGGCAACGCCTGGCGTGCGCGCCGGCCCAGCTCGACGTGCACGAACCGCAGCACCGCGAACCGCCGGTGCAGCCGCCCGGACGCATCCGCCGGCAGGAACGGCTCCACCAGCTCGGTCCACCGCCGCGCCGGCCCGATCAGCACGTCGATCAGGCCGCCCGCCTCGAACAGCCAGTCGCTGCGGTTCACCACCTCGGCGGCCACCTGCAGGAACTCCGGCCCGCCCGACGCGCAGTCCAGCTCCGCGCCCAGCGGCACCACCAGCGCGTCGGCCAGCTCGGCCAGCCGGTGGTCCGGGTCGGCGGGCGGCGCGGACTCGTAGCGTCCCAGCAGCGCCTCCCGCCGGGTCAGCACGTGCGCCACGTGGTGCTCCAGAACCGCGCGCAGCAGCCCGTCCCGGGAGCCGAAGTGGTAGGCCACCGCGGTGGTGTTGCGCTGGCCGGCGTCCCGGCTGATCTGCCGCAGCGACACCCCGTCCACCCCGTGCGCGGCGAACAGCATCTCGGCCGACCGGCGCAGCCGGGTGACCGTGTCCGCCTGCCCGTTCACCGCGCCGCCCGGGTCACCGGCGGTCGGGCCACCCTCGGCCGGGGTGGCCGCCGCGCCGGTCACAGGTCGGCGGTGGCCAGCGACAGGTACTCGGCGAACTGCCGGCGCGCCGCCTCCCGGCGGGTCGGCACGTGCTCGGTGGGCACGTCCACCGGCTGGTAACCGCGCAGCAGCCGGCGGGCCACGGTGGCCTTGTGCACCTCGTCCGGCCCGTCGTAGATCCGCGCGGCGCGGGCCGACCGGTACATCTGCTCCAGCGGCAGGTCGCCGGAGAAGCCCAGCGAGCCGTGCACCTGGATGGCCCGGTCGATCACGTCGTGCAGCACCTTCGCGCCCCAGTACTTGATCATGCCGATCTCCACCCTGGCGTTCGAGGCGCCGACCTGGTCCATCGTCCAGGCGGCGTGCAGGGTGAGCAGCCGCGCGGCCTGCATCTCGGCGGCCGAGGTGGCCACCCAGTCCTGCACCATCTGCTTGTCGGCCAGCTTCGAGCCGAACGCCTCGCGGCTGACCGCCCGCTCGCACAGCATGTCGAACGCCCGCCTCGACTGCCCCAGCCAGCGCATCGCGTGGTGGATCCGGCCCGGTCCGAGCCGCTGCTGGGCCAGCCGGAAGCCGTCACCCGGGTTGCCCACCAGGTTCTCCGCCGGCACCCGCACGTCGGTGTAGACCACCTCGGCGTGCCCGCCGTCCAACCCGCCGGACCACGGGTGGTCCATGACCGGGATGTCGCGCACCACGTCCACCCCGGGGGTGTCGACCGGCACGATGATCATCGACGAGCCCTGGTACGGCGAGACGTCCGGGTCGGTCACCGCCATCACGATCAGGAAGTCGGCCACCGAGGCGTTCGACGAGAACCACTTGTGGCCGTTGATCACGTACTCGTCGCCGTCGCGGACCGCGCGGGTGGCGAGCATGGTCGGGTCGGCGCCCGCGCCCGGTTCGGTCATCGAGAAACAGCTGCGCAGCTCGCCGCGCAGCAGCGGGAACATCCAGCGCTCCTTCATGTCCGGGGACGCGCCGATCGCCAGCAGCTCCGCGTTGCCGGAGTCCGGCGCCTGGTTGCCGAAGATCCCCGGGGCGTACTTGCACTGACCCAGGATCTCGTGCATCAGGCCCAGCTTGACCTGCCCGAACCCGCCGCCGCCCAGCTCCGGCGGGAGGTGCGCGGCCCACAGCCCCTGTTCCCTGACCTGCTCCTTCATCGGAGCGGTGATCCGGTCGAAGGTCGCCCAGTCCAGGTCGAGGGTCTCCAGCGGGATGATCTGCTCCCGGACGAAGCCTCGCATCCACTCCAGCTTCGCCTCGAACTCCGGCTCGGTCGAGAAGTCCCACGCCATGGTCGGTGCACACCCTTTCCCGTTTGCGGCAACTGCCACAAACTGTAAGTCAGTTGACTTAACGAGGGGAAGAGGCGTCACACGGCCGCCGCCGCGCGGCGGCCGGTGCGGGGTCCGGGCAGCGGGCGCGGGGTGCGGGGTGCGGGGTGCGGGTTCGGGGTGCGGGTGCGGGGTGCGGGTTCGGGGTGCGGGGTGCGGGTGCGGGGTGCGGGGTGCGGGGTGCGGGGTGCGGGCAGGGTCAGCGGGTCCGGTCAGCCGGGGCGAACCGGGACCGGCCGGCCGCGCGGTGCGCCCCGGCCCTGCCACCGGGCAGGGCGACCCGGGTGACCAGCAGCGCCGCCACCCCGCCGGCCAGCCAGCTGAGCAGCACCTCGCCGAGCCGGTGACCGGTGTATAGCTGGGTGCCGCCGACGCACAGCAGGTAGCTCACCGCCAGTGTGGCCAGCGCGAGCCAGCCGGACCGGGTCAGCTCCGGCCACAGCAGCCACAGCGCCAGGCCGGCCACCACCACGGCCGCGGTCGCCGGTCCGGACATCGTGGACGAGTCGCCGACGATCACCTTGCCGATGGCCAGCAGTACGAACACCAGCCCGAACCCGATCGCGGTGCGCACCAGCGGCTCCCAGGACCGGCGCCGCGCGGCGAGCCCGACGGCCAGCACGCCCAGCGCCAGCGGGGCCAAGGTGTCGCCGGAGCGGGAGGTGTAGCCCACCGTGACGTGGTTGACCAGCAGGTGCAGCCAGGTCGGCCCGTCCCACGGGAACCAGCGACCGCCGTGCAGCCCGCCGTCCAGCTCACCGACCCGCACCAGGTGGGTCACCATCGCGATCAGGATGGCCAGGAACACCGCCGACGTGGCCAGACAGGCCGTCACGAACAGCCGCCGCCCGCGCGGGGTCGCGACCGCGCGCCCGGGCGTCCGGTTCTCGGGCAGCGTGCTCACCACAGGTCTCTCCGTCTCGGCGGGTCGGCGTCGGGGCACCGTTCGCGCCCCGTTCACCTGAGGAAACGGTACGGAACCCGGATTCGTTTCATCCCCCGCTGTGCGTCGGCTGTGAATCTCGCCGAGGGAGGCCCGGGACGATGCCTCAGGGGCGGCCGCCATCCACCCGCAGCACCGCACCGGTGGTGAACGACGCGGCCGGCGAGGCGAAGTAGAGCACCGCGCCGACGATCTCGTCCGCCTCGCCGACCCGCCGCAGGGCCAGCGTCTCCTCCATCTCGCGGACCGTCTCGGCCGACCATGCCTTGGCGATGTCGGTGCGGAACGGTCCCGCCTGCACGGCGTTGACCCGCACCCTCGGGCCGAACGCCTGGGCCATGCCCTCGGTCAGCACATTGAGCCCGGCCTTGGCCGCCGCGTAGGGCAGCTCGTGCGGGCCGGGGCGGACCGCCGCGACCGAGCTGATGTTGATGATCGAACCGCCCTCGCCCGCCGCCATCCGGGTGCCGACGGCGGAGCCGAGCCGGAACGGGCCGCGCAGGTTGACCCCGATGACCTTGTCGAACAGCGCCTCCGACACCTCGTCGAGGCTGGCGTACAGCGGGGACAGCCCGGCGTTGTTGACCAGCACGTCGACCCGGCCGAACTCGCCGTAGGCGGCCTCCACCAGCGCGTCGCAGTCCGCCCAGCTGGACACGTTGCAGGCCACCGGCAGCGCGGGCACGCCGTGCCACTCCCGGACCTGCTCGGCCAGCTCCCGGCACGCCTCGAGCTTGCGGCTGGCGATCACCACCGAGGCGCCCCGCGCGGCGAAGGCCTCGACCATCGCCCGGCCCATCCCCCGGCTGCCGCCGGTCACCAGGACCACCCGGCCGGTGAAGTCACCCGTTCCCTCGGTGTAGGCCATCGCCACGTCCTCCCCGCGCTCGTCCGGCCGCAGACTACGACGGATCTTGCCCCGGCCGCGCGCCGTGCCCGGGCCGGGCGGCCGGGCCGAGATCGGCTGCGTCCAGCTCCGTCCAGCGCAGGGCCAGCCACAGCTCGGCGCGCAGGTCCGGCGAGCCCAGGTCCGCGCCGAGCAGCCGTTCCACCTTCCGCACCCGGTTGCGCAGCGTGTGCCGGTGCACGCCCAGCTCGGCCGCCGCCGGGTCCCACTGGCCGTGGTGGGCCAGCCACGCGCGCAGCGAGCGGGCCAGCTCGGCCGAGGCCGGGTCGGCGGCCAGCGGGCGCAGCAGCGACTCGCTGAACTCGCCGGCCCGCTCCGGCGGCAGCAGCTCCAGCAGCTCCGGCGCGGCCAGCTCGCCGAACCGGACCACCACCGGGCCGCCCGCCGTCCGGCCACCCGCGGACCGATCACCCGCCGTCCCGCCACCCGCCGACCGGCCACCCGCGGACCGGCCACCCGCCGACCGGCCACCGGCCGGCCCGCCCCCGGCCGCGCCGGACAGCCCCGCCAGCGTCCGGGCGGCCTCGTCCGCCGCCCGCCCGGCTTCGTCGGCCGCCCGGCCCAGCTCCGTCCAGCCGGCCGGCTCGGACACCCCGACGGCCAGCCGGTCCACCCCGGCCAGCACCGCGATCAGGACCTCGGCGTCGGCCGCCGCGCACACCCCGAGCAGCTCCCCGGCCAGCTCGCCGTGCAGCGCGCGGGCGTCGGCCACCCCGGGGTCGACCGCCAGCCGCTCGCGGGCCTCGACCACGACCGCCCGGCCGCCCCGGCCACGCACCACCCGCAGCGGCCCGGCCGGCAGCCCGTCCCACAGCTCCCCGGCCACCTCGGCGGCCACGTCGGCCTGCCCGGCGAGCAGCAGCCGCAGCGTGGCCGCGCGCAGCCGGCGCCCGGCCGGCCCGACCGGACCCGCCGCGCCGGAGCGGGCCAGCAGCAGCGTGCACAGCGGCACGGCGGCGTTCACCGTCTCCCGCTCGACCGCGCCCAGCGCCGGCTCGCGGCCCACCACCAGGAACCCGAGCGGCTCGTCCCCGCCATGCACCGACTGGATCCACACCTCGGCGGTTCCCCGGCGGGCGGCCAGGCTGGCCGGGCCGGGTGTGGCGCGCAGCCGTTCCAGGTCGCGGGCCAGGGCGGGTGCGCGGTCGGCGGCGGTGGTCGGCGCGGCGGCCAGCACCCGCCCGCCCAGCCCGACCAGGACCGCCCAGCCGCCGGTCAACCGGCTCAGCTCGTCCAGCACCGCGGCCACCGGCGCGCGGCCCCGGCCCGGCGCGCCCCGGCCCAGCGCGGCGGCGGTGAGCACCCGCTGCGCGTGGGACACCCGGTCCTTGGTGGCCTGCTCGCGGCGGTTGATCGCGGTGGCCACCGCGCGGGTGATGGCCAGGAACGGCACGGCGCGCGGCACCTCGAGCAGCGGCAGCCCGACCTCCTCGGCGGCGTCCACCAGCTCGGCGGGCACCCGGTCGGTCACCATGCCGGTGCCGAACGCGATCGCGGCCACCCCGGCGCCGGCCAGCCGCCGCACGTACTCCCGCCGGGCGGGCTCGCCGGCCGGCAGGTTCACCCCGGTGATCAGCATCAGCTCGCCGCCGCGGAGGAACTCGGTGGGGTCGACCAGCTCGGAGGCGTGCGCCCAGCTGATCTCGCTGCCCAGCCCTGCCGTGCCGGCCAGCACCCGCAGCCGCAGCGCGGGGTCGGCCAGCAGGTCGCGCACGGCGAGCGCCGCCTCCGGGACCCACGGCTCGGCCACCCGGCCACCTCCCTGGACATTCTGGCGCACTACTCCGGTCCGACACTCCAGATTGTCCAGCATGATTCGGGTGCGCGGGCAGGCAGACTCGAAGCACATCCACCGCGTCGGGAGGCGAGAGATGAGTACTCCGTTCTGGGTCGCCGGTAAGCCCACTACCAGCGCCGAGACGGCCGTTGTGCAGAACCCGTACGACGACTCGGAGGCGGGCCGGCACGACGTGCCCACCGCGGCCGACGTCGAGACGGCCATCGCCGCCGCGCACGACGTGCGGCACGAGACCGCCGCGCTGCCCGCCTACGTCCGCGCCGGCGCGCTGGACCACGTCTCCCGCACCCTGGACGCCCGCCGCGACGAGTTCGCCGAGCTGATCACCGCCGAGTCGGGCAAGCCGCTCAAGTGGGCCCGGATGGAGGTCGGCCGCGCGATCTCGACGTTCCGCTGGGCGGCCGAGGAGGCCCGCCGGTTCTCCCCGAGGATGCAGCGGCTGGACACCGACCCGGGCGCCGTCGGGCGCACCGCGATGATCCGCCGCGTGCCCAGGGGGCCGGTGCTGGGCATCACCCCGTTCAACTTCCCGCTCAACCTGGTGGCGCACAAGGTGGCCCCGGCCATCGCGGTCGGCGCGCCGATCGTGCTCAAGCCGGCGCCGGGCACCCCGCTCACCGCGCTGCTGCTCGGCTCGGTGCTCGCCGGTACCGACCTGCCGGCCGGCGCGTGGTCGGTGCTGCCGGTGCCGAACAGCGCGGCCGCCTCGCTCACCGAGGACCCCCGGCTGCCGATCGTGTCGTTCACCGGCAGCGTGCCGGTCGGCTGGGCGATCAAGGAGAGCGTGCCGCGCAAGCACGTGGCGCTGGAGCTGGGCGGCAACGGCGGCGTGCTGGTCACCCCGGACTACACCGACCTGGAGTACGCGGCGAAGCGGATCGCCACCTTCGCGATGTACCAGGCCGGCCAGTCCTGCATCTCGGTGCAGCGGGTCTACGTGCACGCCGACCACTACGACCGGATGCGCGAGCTGGTCGTCGCCGAGGTCCGGAACCTGGTCACCGGCGACCCGGGCGACCCGAGCACCGACGTCGGCCCGATGATCAACCTGGCCGCCGCCGAGCGGGTGGAATCCTGGGTGGCCGACGCCGTCAAGGCCGGCGCCACGCTGGAGACCGGCGGCGGGCGCTCCGGCGCGACCGTCGAGCCCACCGTGCTCTCCGGGGTGCCCGAGGACGCCTCGGTGATGGCCGGCGAGGTGTTCGGCCCGGTGGTCAGCCTGGACAGGGTCGACTCGGTGCAGGAGGGCTTCGACCGGATCAACAACTCCCGCTTCGGGCTGCAGGCCGGCGTGTTCACCACCGACCTGCGCACCGCGTTCGAGGCGGGCACGAAACTGGAGGTGGGCGGCGTGCTGATCGGCGACGTGCCCAGCTTCCGGGCCGACCAGATGCCCTACGGCGGGATCAAGGACTCCGGGGTGGGCCGCGAGGGCCCGGCCTCGGCGATGGAGGACTTCACCGAGGAGCACATCACGGTGTTCACCGGTCTCCCCATCTGATCGATTTCGGCGCACACTGGCGGCCGGCCCCCACGCGGGGCCGGCCGTCGTCGTCGTGAGGAGCGCCGGTATGCCCGCACCGAGCCTGGACCGAACCCTCCGACTCCGGTCGGTCGTGCTGTTCGGCCTCGCCTACATGGCCCCGATGATCGTGCTCGGCACCTTCGGCGTCATCGCCGAGGAGACCGGCGGCACGGTTCCCAGCGCGTACCTGCTGGCCCTGGTCGCCATGCTGTTCACCGCGTTCAGCTACGGGAAGATGGCGGCGGCGCACCCGGTCGCCGGCTCCGCGTACACCTACGTGCGGCGCACCATCGACTCCCGCGCCGGGTTCCTGGTCGGCTGGGCCACCCTGCTGGACTACTTCTTCCTGCCGATGGTGATCTGGCTGATCGGGGCCACGTTCCTGCAGCAGGGCTTCCCCTCGGTGCCCTTCTCGGCGTGGATCGTCGGGTTCATCCTGCTGACCACGGTGCTGAACGTCCTCGGCATCAAGGTCGCGGACAAGGCGAACTTCATCCTGATGGCGTTCCAGCTACTGGTGGTGGCGGCGTTCGTGGTGCTGTCGCTGCGGCACGTGTTCGTCGTCGGCGGCGGTGCGGGCGCGTGGTTCAGCACGGCCCCGTTCGTCAACAGCACGACCACGTTCGCCAGCGTCTCCGCCGGCGCCGGCATCGCCGCCTACTCGTTCCTCGGCTTCGACGCGGTCACCACGCTGACCGAGGAGACCATCGACCCCCGCCGCACCATGCCGAAGGCGATCATGCTGATCGCGCTGATCGGCGGGGTGATCTTCGCGGTGGTCACCTACGCCACCCAGCTCGTGCACCCCGGCGGCACCTTCGACGACGCCAGCTCGGCCGCGTTCGAGATCGCCAAGACGATCGGCACCGACCTGTTCGCGGCGATCTTCCTGGCCGGCATGGTGGTCACCCAGTTCGCGTCCGGCATCGCCGCGCAGGCCAGCGTCTCGCGGCTGCTCTACGCCATGGGGCGCGACCGGGTGCTGCCGAACAAGGTCTTCGGCTACGTGCACCCGAGGTTCCGCACGCCGATCATCAACATCGTGATCTGCGGCGTGGCCGGGCTGATCGCGCTGTTCCTGAGCGTCACCACGTCGACCTCGTTCATCAACTTCGGCGCGTTCCTTGCCTTCACGTCGGTGAACATCTGCGTGATCGTGCTGTACACCCAGCTGCGGCGGTCGGGTGAGCGGCCCAACCCGCTCGCCTACCTCGTGGTGCCGGCGATCGGCGCGGTGGTCGACCTGTGGCTGCTGATCAACCTGGACGCGACGGCGAAGATCCTGGGCGGCTGCTGGCTGCTGCTCGGCATCATCTACCTCGCCGTCCTCACCCGGGGCTTCCGCCGCCCGCCGCCCGAGCTGCACGACGACGTCGCCGAGCAGCCCGAGTCGGCCACCGCCTGAGGGGTGCGCGCGGGTCAGGCCAGGGTGGCGTGCATCTCCCAGACCAGGACCTCGGCCGGCTCGGTCGCGGTCACCCGCTGGCCGCCGGTTGCGGTGAACCGGACCGCGTCGCCCTGGGCCAGAGCGCCGGCGCCCTCGAGCTCGACCGCACCCCTGGCGACGAACAGGTGCAGGTACGGGGCCTCGGGCAGCTCCACCGACCGGCCCGGCTCGAGGCGGGCGGCGTGCAGCGCGGCGTACCGGTTCTTGATCCGGATCGCGGCGTGGTCGGCGTGCTCGGGCATCCCGGACGCCACCGGGACCAGGCCGCCGGCGAGCAGCTCGGAGTCGATCTCCAGCTGCTCGTAGCCGGGGGCGATCCGCTGCTCGTCGGGCACCACCCACATCTGCACGAAGTGCACCGGGTCGGCGTGCGGGCTGTCGCCGGACAGCCGCCAGGAGTCGTTCTTCTCCGAGTGCAGGATCCCGGACCCGGCACTCATCCGCTGGGCCAGCCCGGGGTAGATGACGCCCTTGTGCCCCTGCGAGTCCTGGTGCACGAGGGATCCGCGCAGCACCCAGGTGACGATCTCCATGTCCTTGTGCGGGTGGGTCTCGAAACCGGTGCCCGGCAGCACCGTGTCGTCGTTGTTGACCAGCAGCAACCCGTGGTGGGTGTTCCCCGGGTCGTAGTGCTGGCCGAAGGAGAACGAGTGGTGCGAGTCCAGCCAGGGCAGCCGGGTGTCGGACCGCTCCGCCGCGCGACGGACGTCCACCGGGGCCGTGCTCGTGGTCATGGTGCTCCCTTCCGCCGGGACGCCGCGTGCTCCAGTGTGCCGCGGTGACACCGAACCCATTTGATTTAGCTTTCAACCAAATGTCGGGTGCGTCCATTCCCCGGCGCGGGCGTCGGGCGGCGCCGCGCCGGGAACCGGTCAGAACAGGGTGGCCAGCCAGGTCTTGAAGTCGTCCCAGGCGCTCTGCACCTTGGTCGTGACGTCCGATGCCGAGGGCGCGTCCGGCAGGTTCGGCAGCGTCGGCTTGGCGAAGCTCGGCAGGCTGGGCAGCGTCGGTTTGGCCGTCGAGGTCGAGCCGGACCCGGAGTCCGAACCCGAGTTCTCGGCCGTGGTCTTGGTCGGCTTCGTGGTGTGCCGCGTGGTGGGCGTGCTGGTCGGCTCGGTGGTCTCCTCGGCGGTGCTGGACGCCGACGTGCCCGACGCGGTGTTCTTCGACGAGTCGTCCGTCGAGCTGTTGGTGAACAGCACGATCAGCAGGATGATCACCAGGGCGCCCACCGGCAGCCCGAACGCCGCCCACTTGTTGAGCCCGCCGGTGGGCGCGGTGGCCACGGCCGCCGGAGCCGGCCCGCCGCCGCCGCCGAGCATGCCGGCCGCCCGCTCCGCGCTGGGCCGCCCGGCCGGGGACAGCTCGGTCATCGCCAGCAGCGCGCGGGCCAGCGGCGCGGGCACGTCGTTCGGCACCAGCGGCGGGGCGTGCAGCCGGGCCTGCGCGTCGTGCAGCCCCGAGCCGGGGTAGGCCTGCTCGCCGGTCAGCGCCTCCAGCAGCACCAGGCCCAGCGCGTACACGTCGGCGGCCGGCCCGGGGGCGTCGCCGCGCACCTGTTCCGGCGCGAGGTACGGCACCCGGGGGTCGGACTGGCCGGACCGGGGCGAGCGGGTGGGGCCGGGGTCGGTGAACCGGGCGCCGCCGTCCGGGCCGACCAGCACCGCGTCCGGGTCGATGCTGCCCCGGGGGCCGGAGCGCCGGTGCGTCTCGGCCAGGGCGCCGGCGAGCTGGCTGCCGATCCGGCCGACCTCGCCGGGTGAGAGCCGTCGGCGGCGCAGCACCTCGCGCAACGTCTGCGTCGCGGGCGCGCCGGAGCCCTCCGGGTCCCGGAACTGGCGCCCGTCACCGATCCAGACGGTGGCGTCGGGATCCGGTTGCTGGCCGCCCGAACCGGCCCGTCGCGGGTCTTGCGGTCCGCCCTGCACGGTCGGTGACAGTAGCCCAACGGCACCGGGGGCCTGCAGCGTGGCCCGGCACACAGCGGCTCGGCGCCCCGGCCGGGCCGGCGGCCATACTCGACTCATGGTCCGGACGATCCGATTTCACCAGCTGGGCGGCCCCGAGGTACTGCGCTACGAGGACCTGCCCGTGCGGCCACCCGGGCCGGGCGAGGCGCGCATCCGGGTGGACGCCGTGGGGCTCAACCGGGCCGAGGTGGCGTTCCGCCGGGGCACCTACCTGGAGCGGCCCGACCTGCCGTCCGGCCTGGGCTCCGAGGCGGCCGGCGAGGTGCTGGAGGTCGGGCCGGACGTGTCGCGGTGGCGGCCGGGCGACGCGGTGAGCGTGGTGCCGGCGTTCTCCCAGCGGGACTACCCGGTGTACGCGCAGGAGGCGGTCGTCCCGGCCGCCGCGCTGGTGGCCCGGCCGGACGGGATGGACGCGGTCACCGGCGCGGCGGTGTGGATGCCGTACGTGACCGTGTACGGGATGGTCGCCGAGGTCACCAGGGTCCGGCCCGGTGACCGGGTGCTGGTCACGGCGGCGAGCAACAGCATCGGGCTGGCCGCGCTGCAGGTGCTGCGCCACCTCGGCGCCGTCCCGGTGGCCACCACCCCGGCCGAGCCGCAGCGGGCCGCCCTGCTGGCCGCCGGCGCGGAGCGGGTACTGGTCACCGGGCCGCCCGGGCAGGAGACCGAAGGGCTGGCCGCGGCCGTACGGGAGGCCACCGACGGGCACGGGGCCGACCTCGTGCTGGACGCGGTGGGCGGACCCTCGGTGTCCCAGCTGGTGCTCGGCTGCGCCCCGGGGGCCACGGTGCTGGTGCACGGCGGGCTGTCCGGGCTGCCCACCCCGCTGCCCGGCGGCGGGTACGCCCCGGTGTGGCTGCGCCGGTTCCACGTCTTCGAGATCACCACGGACCCGGTGACGCTGCGCCGCGCGGAGCACTTCGTGCGGGCCGGGCTGGCCGGCGGTGTTCTGCGGCCGATCGTGGACCGGGTGTTCGAGTTCGACGACGTCGCGGCCGCGCACGAGTACATCGACTCGCCGGACCGCGCGCCGGGCAAGCCGGTGCTGCGGGTCAGCCACTAGGGCTCGCCCGCCAGCCCACAAGGGCTCGGTGCGGCGAACCCGCGCGGGTCAGTTCGGCGGGCCCTCCATCAGCGGGACGGTGGCGCTCTGCGCCCGGCCGGACCGGTCCACCCACACCAGGCGGACCTTGTCGCCGGGGTGCATCCGGCCGATCAGGTCGGTCAGCGTGCCGGAGGTGTCGAGGTCGGTCTCGTTCAGGCTCACGATCGAGTCGCCGGCGACCAGCCCGGCGTCCTCCGCCGGGGTACCGGAGGCCACCGAGGCCACCGGCAGGCCGTTGACCTGGTACCCGTCGCTGGTGCGGCCCAGCGGGTTGGAGCTGCCCAACACGGTCACCCCGAGCATCCCGGTCGGGCCGATGTGCACGTCGTCGCTGGCCGCACCACCGCGGATGTCCCTGGCGATGGCCATCGCCGCATTGATCGGGATGGCGAACCCGGTGCCCCCGGTGGCCTGGTAGCGGTAGCTCGCCGAGGCGGCGGTATCGACCCCGACGACCTCGCCGGCCGCGTTGACCAGCGGGCCGCCCGAGTCGCCCGGCCGGACGTCGGCCGCGACCTCGATCAACCCGGTGAGCCGCTCGATGCTGCCGGTGAGCTCGTCGCGGGGGGCGATCGACCGGCCGAGCGCGGTGACCGAGCCGTTGGAGACGGTCGGCTTTCCGCCCTTGCCGCCCGCGTTGCCCACGGCGGCGACCTGGTCGCCGATGTCCAGCGACTCCGAGTTGCCGATCTTGGCAGCCTGCAGCCCGCTCGCGCCGCGCAGCTGGATGACCGCGACGTCGTGGCCGCGGTCGTAGCCGATCACCGTGGCCTTGTAGGTGCGGCCGTTGCCCACCACGGTGCCCTTGATGCTGGTCGCGCCGTTGATCACGTGATTGTTGGTGAGCACCACGCCGGACTGGTCGAGCACGATGCCGGTGCCGGCGCTGAGCGCGCCCTGGTACCCGATCTCGGTGTTGATGTTCACGACGGCCGGGGTGACCGCGGCGGCGACCCGGGCCGCGGTGACCGGCCCGAGCACCTTCGGCCCGACCGGCGACGGCTGCGCCACGGGCGCGCTCACCGCCACATCGGTCGACCGCTCGGCGTCGAACGGGTTCCACCCCTGCGAGTCGATCAGTTGGGCGAAGCCCAGCGCCGCCAGCACCACGGCGGCCATCAGCAGCGCGGCGAACGCCTTCGACACGTGCTTGCGCGGCTCGGCCGGAGCGGGCGGCAGCCGGAACGGCGGGCCGCTGACCGGCTCGGAGGCCGGCCGCTGCTGGGGGTAGGGCGGCGCGTCGAGGAGACCGCCCTGGCGCCGCGCGTCGCCGGGGTACCCACCGCCGTACGGGCCGGGCGGGTACGGCGGGGTGGGCAGCGGGGTGGGCGGCGGCGGGGCCTGCGGGTAGGGCGCGGTCGGCTGGGCGACCGCCTCGTACTGCCGGGTCTCCTGGTACTGGCGGGCTTCGTGCTGGTGCTCGTACTGGCGGGCGTGGCCCATCGGGCGGCCCGGTGGGACGGGTGCACCCCACCCGCCGGGCTGCCTCGGCTCGGGCACCGTCGGCTGCTGGGAGCGCTCGCGTGGCGGCACCCACCGAGAGTCACCGGCGGCGTCAGAATCACCCGATCGACCGATCCAGCTCACCGGTCCTCCTCTCCGGGCCGAACCCGGAACACCGCTCCGCACGAGAGCCACCGCTGGCCGGCGAGCGACCTGATGAGCAGCAACGTCACCTACTGTGAACGATCCCGTGCCGGACCGCCACCGTTAGCGCGCAGCATTACCCGAACTCGTCACGGTCACCGTGGGTGGCAGGTGATGAACAGATCGAGCGAACGACGGAAGCCGGGCGCCCTGGGGACGGCACCCACCTCGATGGTGCCAGCGCGACAGGCTCCGCGCAGCCGCCCGTTCGGCCGCGCCGGCTCGACCGAACGGCACCGAACGGCGGCCGGGACCGGTCAGCGCTCCTCGATCCGGAACACCGGATAGCCGGCCGCGACCTCGAGCAGCTGGGCATCCGTGGCTTCCGGGCCGACGCCGTCGAAGAACGCCCCCACCTCGAACTTCCACCGGCGCAGGTACGCCCGCAGCACCGCCGGCTTGTCGGCGTCGGCCAGCTCGACGGCGGTGAACGAGCGGGTACGGCGACCGACGGCGAGCTCACCCTCCCCCGCAACGCGCAGGTTGCGCACCCACTGGGCATGCCCCCTCGGCGCGACCAGGTAGCGCCGGCCGTCCAGCGTGAGCGGGTTGACCGGAGTGGTCCGCCACTCGCCACTGCCGCGCCCGCGCACCCGCAGTACCCGCGAGCCCCACACGCTGATCCCGGCACGGGTCAGGGCGGCGACGGCGGCGTTGAGGTAGTGCGTCCCGGTGCCGGGTCGGAGGTATCGGTCCGTGGTGGCCATGGCTGTCTCCTTCGTATCGAGAGCGGTGCTCTCGCCTACGACCAGTGAACGCCGGTCGGCTTCGCCTGTCAAGAGCAGCGCTCTCTTTTCTGAGCAGCGTTCTGCGGAGGACGTTTCCCCGACCGGGCACGAGGTGTGCCCGAAGGCGCTAATCCGCCGATCTGAATGCCCCGTAGGACTGACTCCCGCGCACGTCGAGTGCCCGGTCGGTCAGTTCCGGGAAGCGGCCACCGGTCCGTTGGGAGCACGCCCGGGCCCGGATGATCACTCAAAGTGGTGGTTCACACCAAACACACTCAGCACTTTGGACACAGCAACCCCGGAGCCGATACAAACTGCTCCCGGCTGGGGCGAGGTCCGTTCCCATCCGCTCCACATTCGGGAGGTTCGATGAAGCGCACCCTCATGCGGCGCACCTCGGTCGCGGTGGCCGCGGCCGCGCTCGCGACCGGCGCGTCCAGCCTGTTCGGCGGCGTCGCGCTCGCCACCGGCCACGGTCACCACAACCACGAGGGCGGCGACGGCGGCGACGGCGGCAAGACCAACGCGAACTGCCTGGTCCCGATCGGGGTCTCGGCCGGCGTCGTCGGTCAGGGCGACGACGCGTCGCAGTGCAACGCCACCGGCGGAGCCGGCGCCGACGGCGGCACGGGCGCCAACTACTGATCCAGACGTCCGGTTCCCGACGAGGAACCGGTCACGGAATGCAGGCCCCTGGATGTGTCAGGGGCCTGCATTCGTGTTGTCCCTGCATCCCCGTTGTCGGCGCATCGCCCGACGGCGTTACCGGTCAGGCCCGCGACCGCACCACCGCCGCGATCCCCTCCCGCATGTCGGTGGTTGTTCGCCGCGCAGCCCAGCACCGGCCCGCACCCGGGATCCGGGAAGCAGCTCCGCCAGCGCGGTGACCATCCCGCCCCGCCGCCGGATAGGTCGGTGGCGGAGCAGAGTGGCGGCGGGGCATCGCCGAGCCACGACGCCCCGCGCGGGACGACGGCACCGGCAGCCACCCGTTCTTCGTCGCGCGGCGCTCAGTGCGGGAGGCGGGCCTCGGGACGTACGGGCAGTGCCCGCTCGACGCCGCGACGCTCGGTGGGCCGGGAGTCGGCGGCGGGGCGCCTTGCGCCCGGTTCCAGGTAGTGCAGCAGCAGCGGAGCGATCAGCATGATCATGGGAATGAGCGCGACCAGCACCAACGTATTGCCTTCACCGACCCACATGATGATGGCTACCCGAGCCGCCCGGAGAGGTAACCCAGATCACACGGATGGGTGTGGTTCCGACCTCGCTATTGACCGTGCCAACGCCACGGGGTGGCTACCCGGCACCGGTCGGGTCGCTGTCCGCCGGGCCCCGGGCGCGGTGCCACACTGAGGTCATGACGTCAGCCGAGGCCGCTCCGCAGAGCGCGACGCCCACCGAGTGCTCCCGATGCGGGCAGCGCCTCTACCTGCTCGCCGAGGGCCGCGACGTCTGCGAGCGGTGCCGGCTGGGCCGAAGCGGCGACCAGCGCGTCAACGCCGACGGCACGGCCTCCGAGGCGACCGGGAAGACGGTGCGGCAGGCCTGCGTGGGGTGCGGCCGCACGGAGACCGACCAGGGCGGGTTCCCGCTCGCCGTCGCCGACGGTTACTGCCTGTCCTGCCGGGTCCAGCGAGCGCACGCGGCGGGCTGACCGGGTCCGCCGGCGCCGGTGATCTCCGCCGCGGCCGGCGCCGGTGATCACCCGTCGGTCAGCTCCGGGTCGGCGGCCAGCACGGCCGCCATGCCGACGTCGAAGCCGGCGCAGACGGCCGGGTACCAGCCGGGCAGCCGCGAGCCGGCGCCCCGGTGGTGCACCAGGTCGTACCCGGCGTGGCCCAGCCAGCCCGCGGCCACGATCGCCCGCCCGGTGGACCCGCCGCGCCACATCCCGAAGGCCGCGACCGCGGTGCCGGCAGCCACCGAGGACAGCTCGCTGACCACCTCGGGCCGCGAGCCGGCCGTCCGCCGCCGCGCGACCGGGTACACCGCCGCCGCGCCGACCAGCGCGGACGCCGCCGCCGGCAACACCCGCTCGGGGAGGTGCCGGCGCAGGGCCTGAGCGCTCGCCACCCCGCCGACCGCACCCAACACGATCCAGCCCAGCCGATTCATGCCGGCAACGTACCGCGGCGGCCGCGGCCCGCCGGCCCGCCGCGACGGACTCGGCGAGCGAGCCGGCGGGCGACCCGGCGACCCCGGTCAGCCGGGGTTGGGTGTGGTGCCGGCGGCGCTCGGGGCGGTCGAGCCGCCCGCCGGCTTCGCGGCGGGGGCACTGACCCGGATGGCGCTCAGCGCGGACCCGTTGCGGCTGCCGGCCACCCGCACCCGGCTGCCGACGGGGAAGCTCTGCTGGGTGGCCGGGGCCGCCTTGCTGCCCCACTGGGTGGTCGGCGTGATGTCGACGGTGACCGGGGCTCCGCCCCTGGCCGGCGTCACGGTCCACGTGGTGCCGTTCTCCGCGCTGATCGTGCCCACCACGCCGCGCCCCCCGTGGTGCCCGCCGGCACCGGAGGCCGCCGTGCCACCGCTGTGCGAGCAGGCCGTCGTCGCCAGCCCGCCCGCGACGACCAGAGCCGCGAGCCCGACACCGGCCCGCACGCGACGACCGACGTCAGCCCTGCCTGGGTTGTTCATTCCGGACTCCTCCCCGGGCCGCGCCCGGTACCGATCGGTGGCGGCGCCCGCCGCCGACGGCACTGTGGGCCATCCGGCTAAGAGGAGTCTGAATTTCCCCGTCCCGCGCTGAGTTCCTTCAGGAACCCGTCAGCTGTCCCGCCCCGAGCCGGAAGCCCCGGTAGCCGTTCGCCACCACGTCCGCGCAGATCTGCCGGTAGGCGGGGGCACCGGCCAGGTAGACCATGCACGCGCGGGGCTTGCCGGGCACGTTCGAGCCCATCCACCACGACTTGGCCTCCGGGATCAGCGTCCGGGCGGCGACCTCGGCGGTGTGCGCCACCCAGTCCCGCTCCGCGTCCGGAGTGGGCTCGATGCACGGCAGGTCCCGTTCGCGCAGGTACTCGATGGCCCCGGCGGCGAAGTCGACGTGGTCCTCGATGGCCAGCGGCATGTTGTAGAGCACCGAAGGGCTCTGCGGGCCGGTGACGGTGAACAGGTTCGGGAACCCGTGCACCATCAGGCCCAGGTAGGTGTGCGGCCCGTCCGCCCAGCGCTCGGTCAGCGGCACCCCATCCCGGCCGCGCAGGTTCAGCCGCAGCAGCGGGCCGGTCATCGCATCGAAGCCGGTGGCCAGCACGATGTCGTCCACCTCGTGCTCCACCCCGTCGGCGGTACGGATGCCGGTGGGGGTGATCCGCTCGATCGGGGTGGCCCTCAGGTCGACCAGCCGCACGCCGTCGCGGTTGTAGGTCTCGTAGTAGTTCGTCTCCAGCGGCGGCCGCTTGGTCGCGTAGGGGTGGTCCGTCGGGCAGAGCGCCTCCGCCACCGCCGGGTCCTCCACCCGCTCCCGGATCTTGCCCCGGATGAACTCGGCCGCGGTCTCGTTCGCCGCCCTGTCCAGGACCACGTCCGCGAACGAGTCGAAGAACAGCCGGAACCCACCCTGGTCCCAGCGCTCCTGGTACACGCGGTGCCGTTCCTCGTCGTCCACCGCCAGCGCCGAGGGCTGGACCAGGTCGTAGGGCACGCCCAGGAAGTGCTCGCGGGACTTCTCCCGCAGCGCCGGGTAGTCCGCCTTCAGCCGGCGGTCGAACTCCGGGTCCATCGCGCCGTTGCCGATCGGGGTGGCGTAGTTGGCCGTCCGCTGGAACACGGTCAGCTCCCGGGCCTGCTTGCCGATCTCGGTGATCGCCTGGATGCCGCTCGCCCCGGTGCCGATCACCGCCACCCGCCGGCCGGTGAAGTCGACGCCCTCGTGCGGCCAGCGGGAGGTGGCGTACAGGGTGCCGCCGAACTCGTCGAGGCCGGCGAAGTCGGGGTCCTTGGCCGCCGAGAGACACCCCACCCCGGAGATCAGGTACTGGGCGCGGACCGGCGCGCCACCGTCGAGCTCGACCAGCCACCGGTGCGCGTCGTCGTCCCAGGTCGCCGCGGTGACCCTGGTGCCGAAGCGGAAGTCGCGGCGCAGGTCGAACCGGTCCGCGACGTGGTTGAGGTAACGCAGGATCTCCGGCTGGGCGGCGAACCGCTCGCTCCAGCTCCACTCCTGCTGCAGCTCCTCGGAGAACGAGTAGGAGTACGAGTAGCTCTCGATGTCGCACCGGGCGCCCGGGTAGCGGTTCCAGTACCAGGTGCCGCCGACGTCGTCGCCCACCTCGACGCCCAGCACGGACAGGCCGAGCCCGTCGCGCAGCCTGTGCATCGCGTACAGCCCGGCGAACCCGGCGCCGATGACGACGGCGCCGTACTCCCGGTCGTACTGCGCCGGGGTGGTCTGGTCGGTCACTGCGTGCTCCTCGGGTGCGCTCGGGCTCGGGGTCGCTCACGCCGGCGGCCGTCGGCACCGGGCGGGGCCGGTGCGGTACGCGGCGGGTGCGCGATGCCCGAGCATCGGCCGCCCCGGCCCCCGCGTCAGCAACCCGGGCCGGATCGTGCGCACCCGGACAACGACCCGGCGCGCCCGCACAACTCCAGCGCCCGACGGGCCGCACGACTCCGGCCCGGCGGTCAGCCCTCGGTGTGCCGGGCCCGGTACTCCCGGGGCGACTCGCCGTACTCGGCCCGGAACAGCCGGCTGAAGTGCGGCCGGTCGGCCATGCCGCACCCTCGGGCGATCTCGCCGATCGGCCGCCCGCGACGCTCCGGGTCGGCCAGCTCCCGGCGGCACCGTTCCAGCCGGACGCGCCGGATGTGCCCGGAGACCGTGTCGCCGCGCTCGTGGAACAGCGCCTGCAGCCGGCGCACCGAGACGAAGTGCGCGGCCGCCACCGAGCGCGGCCCCAGGTCACGTTCGCCCAGCCGGCGCTCGATGTACTCGACGACCCGGGCGAACAGCCCGGGTGTCGGCCCGGCGAGCACGTCGGCCTCCGGGTGCTCGGGGTGCCCGGGGTGCCCGGGGTGCGCGGGGTGCGCGTACAGCGAGCGGGTCAGCGCGGCGACGCAGTCTGCCAGCCCCGGCGCCCGGCCGTCGACGGTGCCCGCCTCCACCCCGAGCGCCAGGTTGCGCAGGAAGTCGCGACCCATCGCGACGACATCACCGGCGGCGGGGTTGAGCGGGGTCGCGGTGGCGTCGCGGATCCCGTCGGCGACCGGCTCGAGCAGGCGCCGGGGGATGCCGTAGAGCAACAGCTCGAACGGCGTGTCCGCGCGGAAGGTGTACGGCCGCGAGGTGTCGTGCCCGCACAGCTCGCCGGGGCGGATGGCCGAGGCGCGGCCCTCCTGCCGGACCCGGCACGACCCGCGCAGCACGTGCACCAGGTTCAGCTGCTCCGGGTCGTGCGCACGGATCAGCCGCGCCGTGCGGCTCACCGTCAGTGCGTCGCCGGTGATGTGGAAGACGTCGATAGCACCCACCCGGTTCACCGCCATCCGCCCGGCGAAGTGGCGCGGGTCCTCCCGGTCCAGGTTCATCGGGTGGATCACCAGGGAGGCCGAGCTCGACCAGTAGTCGAAGCGCTCCGGCGGCGGAACCACCGCCGTGTCCACATGCAGGCCCATGCGTGCCGTCCTCGTCGAGGAGTGCCGGCGCCCCGGCACACCGTCGTGCCGCCTGGCGACGCGGGTCACCCTACCGGCGCAGGCGACGACGGACGCGGCCTCGATCGGGTGCCGCCGGACGCACCCGGCGCCGCGCGCCCGCGCCTCACCCCGGGCCGCGCGCGGCCTTCTCCTGCAGCTCGTCGATGCGCTTGGAGGCCTCCGCCTTGCTGAGCGTGGCGGACGGCGCCCGCTCGCCGGCCTGCTGCGCGAGCGTGCTCAGGTAGGAGTGCTGGGGACCGGTCATCGGCTCCTCACCGGTGGTCCACTCGTCGGGGTCCTTCTCGGCGGGGCCGACCGGGCCGTCGGTCTGCGAACTCGTCATGAGTCGAACATACATTCGATCCGGCGGCGCCGCAGGGGTTGTTCACAGGTCCCAGGTCGAGCACCGCGTTCTCCACCACCTCGGTCAGAGCCGGGTGGATCCAGTACGGCCGCCGGGCCAGCGTCCGCGCGTCGATGCCGCAGGAGAGCGCGACGACCAGCGGCTGGATGAGGGTCGCGGCCTGGGGGCCCAGCAGGTGCGCGCCGAGCAGCCGCCCGGTGCCGCGCTCGGCGAGCACCTTGCAGAACCCGGTGCGGTCCTCCATCGCCCAGCCGTAGGCGGTGTCCGAGTACGGGCGCACGCTCGCCGCGTAGTCCAGGCCGTCGTCCCGACAGCTCTGCTCGGTCCGCCCCACGGAGGCGATCCCCGGGCTGGTGAAGATCGCGGCGGGGACGGCGTCGAGGTCGGTCTCCCACGGGTCGTCGGGATGCAGCAGGTTGTGCGCGACCACCCTGGCCTGGCGGTTCGCCACGTGCTTGAGCTGCACCGGCGAGCTGATGTCGCCGAGCGCGAGCACACCGTCGGCGGAGGTGTACTGCCGGCCGTCCACGACCACCCGCCCGTCGTCGTGCACGTCGACACCGGCCTTGGCCAGGTCCAGCCGGTCACCGTTGGGGATCCGGCCGACGGCGACGAGCAGCAGGTCGGTCACCACCACCGCCCCGTCGTCCAGGGTGATCCAGACCTCGTCGCCCTCCCCGTCGACGCCGACGACCTCGCGACCGAGCCGCACGTCGTAGCGGCGCCGGGCCAGGTCGGTGAACGCCTCGGCCACCGTCTCGTCCTGGCCGCCGAGCAGCTGGTCGGTCATCTCGATCAGGGTGACCGCGCTGCCCAGCTCGGCGAAGATGTGCGCGAACTCGGCCGCGATGTAGCCGCCGCCGAGGACGGCCAGCCGCGCGGGCGGCCCGGGCAGGTGCATGATCGTGTCCGAGGTCTCGAACGGCACGCCGCTGGCCTCGACCGGCTCCGGTACCAGCGGGCGGGCGCCGGCGGCGAGCACGATCCGGTCGGCGGTCACGTCGTCGTGACCCGAGCCGTCGGCCCGCTCGACCCGCAGCGCCCTCGGCCCGGTGAACCGGGCGTCGCCGAGGTAGGTCGTGACGTTCGGGTCCCGCAGCCGGTGGTCGCGCCCGCTGGAGGCGACCCGGTTGAGCCGGTCGAAGACCCGGTCCCGGATGTCGTCCCACCGCACCCCGCGCAGGTCGGCGTCGAGGCCGTAGGTGCCGGCTCCCCGTACCTGCTCGGCGGTGTCGGCGGTGTAGGCGGTGTAGGCGGTGTAGGCGAACATCTTGGTCGGGATGCAGCCGACGTTGAGGCACGTGCCGCCGAACGCACCGTGCTCGATGATCGCGACGTCCCGGTCGGCGAACGAGCCGTCGATCACCGTGTTGCCCGACCCGGCTCCCAGCACGACGAGGTCGTGGTGCGGCATCAGCCGATCACCCGCACCCGGTCCCCGCGGTGGAGCGGGGGGTGACCGGCCACGCCGGGCGCCGGGATCGTCGTCCGCAGGGTGCCACGGCTCATGGGCGTGCTCCTCGCGCTCGGTACGGGTCGGCGCAGGGTTCCCGATCTCGCCCGGTCTGAACGCCCCGGTCCCCGGCGGCTGGACCGGAGCGCGGCCCCAGGGAGCCGCCCACCCCGGGACCGGCCCGGGGTGGCCACCCGTTCCGGTCGATTCGACCACCAGCGGCTGGTCTTCGCCCGGTGCGCTTCGGGGCGGGAGTCTCATGTCGGTGCTGGACTCCAGCATCGTCAACTCGGCCATCCCGACCATGCAGAGGGACTTGGGGTCCTCGGCCGACGACATCGAGTGGGTCAGCACGGCCTACGCGCTGGCGTTGGGCGTGGTGGTGCCGGTGAGCAACTGGTTCGGCGACCGGATCGGTGCGACGTTCGCCCACCGGCGATGGGGATCTACGGGCTGGGGGTGATCGTGGCCCCGGCGATCGGCCCGACGCTGGGTGGCTACATCGTGGAGTACCTGGGCTGGCGGTTGATCTTCTACATCAGCGTGCCGATCGGGATCCTGGGTGCGGTGGCGGCGTTCTTCCTGCTGCCCCGGATGCCGCGCCGGGCGACGCAGCGGTTCGACTGGTGGGGGTTCGTGAGCATCGGTTACGGGTTGTTCGCGTTGCTGCTGGCCACCTCGAA